>JAHHHZ010000028.1 GCA_019359095.1 Pleurocapsa minor HA4230-MV1
GGTTGAGCATCTCTCTTTAAATGTTTGAGAATTTGTAATTCTACATCCATTGCTCTATCTGGCTTTTAGCTACTTATAGTTTTGATTCTTTTATTTTAATTCTCGGAGAGTGACATAAGAGGGATAAGGTAAGGTACTACGCTTAGAGTCAATCAATCTTCAGCTATAGGCTCTAAGCTTTGAGAAATAGTAATGAGTTTTTTACCCACTACCCACTACCAGTTGCTAGCAACTTATTTCCTCTCCTAAATAAACCTCAATTACCCTGGGATCGTTTTGTACCTCACTCATTTTTCCTTCACAAAGCAATGCACCCTGATGTAATACTGTTACTTTATCATTGGCAATTTGACGCACAAATTCCATATCGTGTTCGATCGCAATAATTGAATGACTTTCGGCTAGGGAAAGTATTAAAGCCCCCACGTTTTCGGTTTCTTCGTCCGTTAATCCAGCTGCGGGTTCATCTACCAGGAGTAAATCTGGAGATTGCGCTACTAACATGCCAATTTCTAATCGTTGCTTCTCACCATGAGAGAGTAAATTAGCCAAAAGATTAGCTTTAGCATCTAAACCAATGGTTTCTAATAATCCTGCAACCGTCCTTTGCTCACCACTGTTAGCATGACCAAACAAAGTCGCCACGACATTTTTATTCTGGTTGCAAACTAAATCTAGGTTTTCCCGTACAGTTAAATTTAAATATACCCTAGGAGTCTGGAACTTCCTCCCAATACCCATCCGAGCTATTTTATATTCGGGTATTTTTTTAAGATCTTTCCCTTTAAATAAAACTCGCCCTTTAGTTGGCTGAACTTTGCCTGTAATTACGTCTAAAAAGGTAGTTTTGCCTGCTCCATTAGGGCCAATGATGACTCTTAATTCTCCCGTATTCATACTAAAATTTAGCTGGTTAAGAGCCTTAAAACCATCAAAGCTAACTGTTAGATCTTCTATCTCTAAAATCTTGCTCATTATCAAATATTGATTAAATTATTACTTATTACCTCTTACTTCATCTTTCTCCCGCTGTACTTCGGGATCTTCTAGTAAGCTAGGATAAGTAACCAAAGGCTGATTACCGCCCAAAAGCGATCGCATCTTTAACCAACCATTATTTCTAAACCAGCCAATTATCCCATCAGGCAAGACTGTCACTACGATTAAGAATAATGCCCCTTGAAAAAATAACCAGATTTCGGGAAAACTTTCGCTCAAAAATGTCTGGGCTAGGCGGACTAACATCGTACCTAGAATAGCTCCAATTAAAGTACCTCTTCCCCCAACTGCAACCCAAATTACCATCTCAATCGAGAAAGCCACCTGCATAATACTTGGGTTAATAATGCCTGTTTGGACAGTATATAATGCTCCTGCTATTCCTGCGATCGCTCCAGAAATAGCAAAGACTAAAACTTTATATCCTGTCGGGTCATAACCTGAAAATCTCACCCTAGTTTCATCATCGCGAATTGCCATCAGTAATTTGCCGAAACGTCCGCTAGTTAACCAACGGCAAAGAAGATAAACTAAAACCAAAGCAATAACGGTAATAATATAAAAAGTACGCTGTGCGCCAGGGGAACTAGCTAGGACACCGAAGATTTTCTCGGTATCTGTTTTCAATCCGTTTGTACCATTAATCAATTCTTGCTGACCATTAAAAAAGTTATAAAAAACTAATAATGCAGCCTGAGTTAAAATCGAAAAGTAGACCCCTTTGATCCGATTACGAAATACTAAATAACCAATCAAGCCTGCGACAATTCCTGGAATAATCACCAGGGCTAATACAGTAAAAGGGAAAGAATAAAAAGGCTGCCAAACCCAGGGTAATTCTTTCACTCCATACAGCGTCAGAAATTCTGGTAATTTACCTTCAGGTATTTGCAAATTGAGGTGCATTGCCAGAGCATAACCACCTAAAGCAAAGAAGATACCATGACCTAAGCTTAATAATCCTGTATAACCCCAGATAAGATCGATACCCAAGGCAACAATTGCTAAAGATAAAAAGCGACCAATCAGACGTAAACGAAAAGCTGGTATGACACTAGGCAGAATAACCGCCATGATTACAATTAAAGCTGTAATTACAATAGTCTCAATTAATTTATGGCGACGCTTTTTTTGTTTAATTTGCATACCTATTTCATTGCTCACTAATTACTAATTACTGATTATTTGCGAAGCTTATCCTTTAGGAATAATTACTAATTACTGCTCATTGTTCATTGCTCAAAGTTCAGCAGTTCTGCCTTTTTGCGGAAATAATCCCGCAGGTTTAATCTGCAAGAAAATAATAATTAAGGCAAATACCATTACTTTCGCCATACTGCTAGTCGCAAAAAAGAACCAAAAGTCAAGTAATGATTGAGGCGCTTTCATGTTAGTTAATAGTAATGCTAAAGTTCCCGAACCAATTAGATAATTAAGAATTCCAATCCCCATCGCGGCAATTACTGTCCCTAAAAGGTTGCCTACGCCACCAACTACAACCACCATAAAGGTATCGACAATATAGTTTTGTCCTGTGTTTGGCCCCACTGAACCTAATAAACTAACGGCGCATCCAGCAATTCCAGCTAATCCCGAACCCAAAGCGAAAGTAAGAGCATCTACTTTATCTGTGGGGATGCCCAAGCAGGAACTCATCGTCCGATTTTGGGTGACGGCACGAATTTTTAAGCCCCAGGTTGAACGTTGTAAAAACCAGTACACCCCAAGCAAACAAAGAAGCGTCAAGCCAATAATAAACAAGCGTACATAAGGGATTTGAAAACCTAAAGCGTCCGTACCGCCTCGTAGCCAGTCAGGAGCGGTGACATCGACGTTTCTGGCACTAAACCAGGCTTTAGTTAAAGCAGTATTTTTGTTAAGTAAATAGTAAAAAGCGATCGCAATTCCCCCAGACAAAACCAACAATAAACTCAAAGCTTTATGCTTGAGTCTTGCCCAGTCCTCCCTACGTTTAACTATCTCCATTCCGCCGAAAAATAGCAGGCAAAAAATGCCGAGGGAGATAAACAACAGCCAGCTAACGCTTCTGACAAACTGCTGCAAAATTAGACTAACTCCCCAGGTTGCCAGTAGGGTTTCTAGTGGTCTGCCATAAAGAAAGCGAATCGCGCCCCTTTCGAGAATTATGCCCATAATTGCCGAAACGATAAAGGCAACGGGAATTGCCACGACAATATACAGGCTAAACCAAGGTTCCCCCAGGGGTTTAAAAATATTTTGCACCACAAAAGTAGCATAAGCACCCAGCATGATTAATTCACCATGAGCTAGGTTAATAACTCCCATCAGTCCAAAGACAATTGCCAAGCCTAAAGCAGCAATCAGCAATACCGAACCAATACTCAGACCGTTAAATAAACCTTCTAATAATGTAGACACATTCTCTCTCTTGATAGTTTGGGGAATTCTCTTGAGAAAAATTAAATCCGCGAAGCGGAGGAATTAAACAAGGCTTAAAGCTTAGAGCTTAGAGCTTAAAGCTTTTTTTAAATAAGCAAAAAAGTAGCCAAAGATTAGCAGCTATTAGCTTTTAGCCTTTAGTTAAAATAGTAAATCTGCATACTCAACAAATCTGTCAAATTTGAACTAATAAAGTACTTAAAAAAATACCATACAATTCAAATTGACAAGCAGTCTAAACTTTGTACTTTCCACCCTTATTGGGATCTGTCCAATCGCAGGCAAAACCTTTAGTTTCTTTGACATATTGATTCCAGGGGACAGGTTCTAGAGGCCCTTCTGTAGACCAGACGACATCAAATAGCCCATCCTCTCTCACTTCCCCAATCCGCACCGTTTTGGAAATATGGTGATTAGGCTGCATGGTCACCTTGCCTCCTGGCGCATCAAATACTTGACCTACTGCTGCTTTACGCACGGGTTCTAGATCGGTAGTACCCGCTTTTTCGACCGCCTGTTTCCAAAGGTAAACCATGATGTAGGCAGCTTCCATCGGATCACTGGTTACGCGATCTTCACCATATTTTGCCTTAAAAGCTTTGACAAACTTATCGTTGACAGGACTTGCTACAGTTTGATAGTAGTTCCAAGAAGCGTAATGTCCTTGAAGATATTCAGACCCAATTTGTCTTACTTCTTCTTCGGCTACGCTAACCGACATGACAGGATACTTGTCTGGAGTTAATCCTGCACCCTGCATTTGTTTGAAGAAGGAAACGTTAGTGTCACCGTTTAGGCTGTTAAAGATTACTCCACCGTTGGGCAATGCAGCTTTGATTTTAGCGATGATGGGCGTAACTTCAGTATCTCCTAATGGTAGATAGTCTTCTCCAGCAGTTTTCCCTCCTTTAGCTGCCAATTGCTCTTTAATAATAGTATTAGCAGTACGAGGAAAGACATAATCTGAACCAACCAAGAAAAACTCTTTACCTTTATTTTTTAGTAGCCAGTCTACCGCAGGCTCAATCTGTTGGTTGGGCGCGGCACCCGTGTAAAAAACATTATTTGAACATTCCTGTCCCTCATATTGAACGGGATACCAGAGCATATGCTTTTTGGACTCAAATACGGGCAACACCGCTTTACGGCTAGCGGAAGTCCAACAGCCAAAAACAGTAACCACTTGATCCTGATCGATTAGTTTGGCTGCTTTTTCGGCAAAGGTGGGCCAGTCTGACGCACCATCTTCCTGAATTGGCACAATTTGTTTGCCTAAAACTCCTCCCGCAGCATTAATTTCATCAATTGCCAGCATTTCAGCATCAACTACGGTGGTTTCACTAATTGCCATAGTTCCGCTTAAAGAGTGCAGAATACCAACTTTGATTCCGTCTGCATCAGCAACGGGTTTGGCATCAGTGGCAGGATCGGCAGCGGGATCGGCAGCTGTATCGCCACTGCCTTCTTCACTGGCACAACCCTTTAGCAATAAGCTAGCCAGTACTCCTGTAGATCCATAGAGTAAAAATTTACGTCTTCCTAAGTTTGACATGTGCTTCTTTTTCTTTATTTATTAATTCGGTTTAATTGAACGTAATGGCTTAGTTTTTAGAGATAATGGCGTGGCTAGAATTATCTGATAACTCATAACTCAAAATATTTCTGCTTGAAAAGAAATTGTACTCTGCAATACAAAAAAAAAAGCAAGCAAATATACAAAAAGAAAATCCATTTTACACATCTAGTAAAAGTTATATTTCAAAATAAACTATAGATAGTCAGTAATTGAGGTTAATTGCTTAAAAACTCTTAAGATTAATATTGTGAAGCGATATTAAGCATAGGTTAAAGATCATCATAGACTTGCGATTGAAAATAAGAATGGTGCAACAAAAATTGATAATCAATTTGCGATCAAAATCTTAGAATTATTTAGAATTATTAGTTACTACAGCGTGATTAATTGTTAGATCTTGACCTTAGATTGAGTAAAAAAATATTACATGCAGCTATCACCTCAAGAACAGGATAAACTTACGATCTTTACAGTTGGACTTTTAGCTGAAAGGCGTAAAGATAAAGGTCTGAAATTAAACTATCCTGAAGCGATCGCCTTTATTTCAGCAGCCATTTTAGAAGGTGCTAGAGAAGGTAGAACCGTTGCCGAACTGATGAGCTATGGCAAAACTATCTTGAATCGAGATGAAGTTATGACAGGCATCCCCGAAATGATCCACGAAGTTCAGGTAGAAGCTACCTTTCCCGATGGGACAAAACTAGTAACAGTCCACAACCCGATTCAATGAGCAATGAGCAGTAATCACAATGATTCCAGGTGAGATAATTACCCAGCCAGGGACAATTGAGTTAAATGCAGGTAGAGAAACCCGAGAAATCGTCGTAGCTAATACAGGCGATCGCCCAATTCAAATCGGCTCACATTTTCATTTTTATGAGGTGAATTCTGCTTTGGAGTTTGAGCGAGAAGGAACGAAAGGAATGCGACTAGATATTCCCGCAGGTACGGCAGTCAGATTTGAACCAGGGGACGAGAAGACAGTTAATTTAGTGGCGATCGCTGGTAGCCGAGAAATATATGGTTTTAATGGTTTAGTAGAAGGAAAAGTTTAGCAGGTGCAAACAAAAAAAAACGTTGCTAGGTTAGGAATAGGTGGGCCTGTTGGTAGTGGTAAAACTGCTTTAATAGAATGTTTAGTACCCATATTGACCCAGCAGGGAATAGAAATTGCAGTAGTAACTAATGACCTTTTGACTACCGAAGATGCAGATCGTCTTAAAAGAAAAGGTTTTTTGCCTCAAGATCGCATCATAGGCGTAGAAACTGGGAGTTGTCCTCACACGGCTATTAGAGAAGATCCCACTATGAATCTTCTAGCAATACAGGATTTAGAAATACTGCATCCCCAGCTAGACCTGATCTTGATTGAAAGCGGGGGAGACAATCTCGCTTCTACCTTTAGCTACGATCTGGTTGACTCTTATATTTTTGTGATTGATGTGGGTGCAGGAGATGATATTCCCCGTAAGAATGGCCCTGGTTTTGTTCAGGCAGATTTAGTCGTTATTAATAAAATCGATCTTGCTCCCTATGTCGGTGCTGACTTAGATCTAATCCGTCAAGAAGCACCCCAACACCGTAACGGCAAAGCGATCGCCTACACTAATTGTAAAACTGGTGCAGGTTTGAATGAAGTGGTTGATTTTATTCAAGAACAGCTTCTATTTAATCATTCTTCGCCATTGGGAGCTAACCTATGAGGGAGAGGGACACCCTAGAACTAAGACTCCAGTGCGATCGCCTGGGTCAAACCACCATTGCGCATCAGTATACGACCTATCCTTTAAGGATGTCTGGTATTTTTCGCCTGGATGGGGTTGAGCCTAATTGTGCTTATCTTTATCTGATCAATACTTCTCCTGGTTTACTTGCTCAAGATCGGTTTAGTTTAGCTTTAAATCTGGAAGCGGATACCAGTATGTATTTTACTGACCAGGCGGCAACCAAGGTTCATGCTATGCCCAAGACTGAGACTAAGGCGACAACTAGTTGGAAGATTGCTGTTGGCGTAGGAGCGAGTTTAGAGGTAGTCCCCGAACCAGTAATTTTATTTGCGGATGCTGCCTTTGAACAAACTACCCAAATTACTCTTCATCCTCAAGCAGCACTGTTTTGGAGCGAGATCCTAATTCCTGGCAGATTAGCAAGGGGAGAGTATTATGATTTTCGTCATTATCATAATTGTTTGGAAATTTATTCTCACCAAGGAGAACTCTGGTTTCGGGATGCTATACGCCTAGTAGGCAAGGATAATCCTTTCAAGCAGCATGATTTATTTATTGCCGAGCCGATCCTGGCAAATTTAATCATGATCCAGCCTCAGACAGATTTAGCAGCACTAAAGCAAAAAATTGCCAACCTCACTGCTACCGATTGTAAAGAGCTAATTGTTGCCACCTCCCTCTTGCCTAAAAATAGGGGTTTGTTGATTCGCGTTATGGCTTTTAAAGCCTGGCGCATTAAAAAATATATTAATTATGTCTTAAACTGCGTCCGCTACTTAAGCGATCGCCCGTGCTTACCCTATATTCCCAAGTGACGACGTAACCTCACTCCTTCTGGCGAAGGACGGAGCTTTAGCCCTAGTGATGGTTGATCGGAAAAAGACTTAACTGTCCATTCAAAATACAATCCATTACCGAGCTTTCGGGTTGAGTTACAACCAACCCCAATTGAGAAATTATTAACCCTGCATTGATGTCAGCATTATGTTTCCAACCACAGTTGCCACAATTAAACCGCTCTCCACTCCGATAGGATTTGCCTTTTTCGGGATGGACGTGATGGCATCTGGCGCAGGTCTGACTAGTATAGGCTGCGGGAACAGAAAGAACTTGAACACCTGCAATAGCAGCTTTATAGGAAACGTATTGCTTCAACTGATAAAAAGCCCAGTTGTTAGTTTTGCGTCTTTCTTTCTTACTGCGAGGTTTACGGTTGAGAGACTCCCTAATGTTTGTCAAATCCTCAAATACCAATGCTGCATTGTTCCCTTTCGCTTCTGTCACAAGCTGTTTGCTTATATTGTGATTCAGCCACGATTGAAACCGACGTTCTCTACCAGAGAGCCTTCTAAGCAATCTTTTGGACGACTTAGTGCGTTTAGCTTGAACGTTAGCTCTGACTCGACTATATCTGTCTCTAACTTGATTAAGTTGCTGACCACTCCAGGTTCTTCCCGTACTAGTAGCAGCTATCGAACGTCTTCCAAGGTCAACCCCAATGGTTTTCGGAGTTTTACCTGTTGGTTGAGTCGGGATATTAACGCATATCTGGATGTAGTAATCTCCATTCTTGCGTTTGACCAAAGTGGCAGATGTGGGAATGTGACCTTTAAGCAGTCCTCTTTGGTAGTTACCGATAGCCAGATTAAACTTTTTCCTGCCAGTAATCAAAGTGATGCCTACAATCTGATCCTCTTCCTCGTACCTGAATGTCCGAGCATCAAGAAGAATGCTAGAAGCTCGAAACTGCTTAATCTTGTAGTTCGCTTTCAAATTGCCAACTACGCGAGTTATTGCCTGACAGACATGGTTAGCCTTCAAGTCCGTAGCTACTCTAACTGGCTTGTATACCAAGTGGTGCAGCTTTGTTTTGTTGGTTACACCTTCCGTCATGGCTGTATCCAAAATGCGGTTACAAGCATCAGCAAACTGCTCCAGTGTCTCATCTATTTCTGGAGTGATATCTGGGGGAACTTCAATCTTGCAAGATACAGTTATTGTCTGAGTCATAACTGTATTTTAAGTCAACAGATCTACTCAGAAATATAAACTTTTGAATCGCCTTAAAGGGCGGGGTTTTCCAGACCCATTTATTAAACGATGATCGAACTCGCGCAAACCTATTTAGGTAATCTGACAGAAGATTCCAGTCTGGCAGCAAAAGTTACCCAGGCTCGTCAACAAGCATCTTGTCTGGATGTATTTCTCAGTCAGAGCGATCGCCACAAAGGAAGAATTCAGGTGCGATCGACTTCAGGATTCACCGTCGGCATTATTAAAAGTCGTGACTGGTCAATACGAGCATCAGATGTATTTAAGACTGAAGCCGAACAGTTAGTAGTGATTCATCTACCAGAACAAAAATCGCTGGTGCTAAGTTTTGAGCTACCTCTAACAGCCTCGGCAACAGAGCTAGTCCGCTTGGGTCATGTTTTGGGCAACCATCACTATCCCATCACCATTGCCAATCAAAAAATATATCTTCAGCCAGGAGCAGATTTACCCGTCGATTTAGCCATTGTGGAGCAAACCATTAAGCAACTGCAAATTCCTGGTTTAACCATTAATTATGAAATGCGATCGCCCAATTCCTTAGACTTTGCCCCTCAATCCCATCACCATTAAAAATTACAGCGAATTTCAGTTACCCATTACCCATTACCCATTACCCATTACTTCGATAAATTAATGCGTCTACTCAATTGAAAACTGCTGTAAAGCTTCCCTAATCCCCCAATTCCCTACCAACTAAACTATTCAATCTTTAACTTCTATGCTTCTCTCCCCCATTGCCCAGCAGCTTGCTCTAATGCAGCTAGCGGATTCTTTTTTTCCCACTGGTTCTTTTACTCTTTCCCATGGATTAGAAAGCCTAGTACAACAGGGAAAAGTTCAGTCCATGGTGGAATTACAGATTTTTTTACAGTTACTGTTGCTTAATAAAATTGGCACAACCGATGTCGTCGCTTTAATTCATAGTCATCGCAATATTAATCAGAAAGAAGATATAGCAGCTCTTAGACAGATCGAGCATCAACTATTCGTGCAAACTGCGATCGCCAAGTATCGAGAAACCCAACGACAGAGTGGCAGGGCTTTGTTGATGGTGGCTAGTGTTACCTGGCAAGACGAACGCTTAGAAATGATTAATCAAGAAGTGTCCCAAGGAAAAATGCACTGTCTACATCCTGTTATCTTTGGTGCTGTCTCGGCTATAGCTGGTTTACAAGCGCAAAATGCTGTCCTGGCTTTTTTGCACGGTTTGGTCACTAGTATTTTAAGTGCAGCGATTCGCTTGAGTGTTTTAGGACACTTGCAGGCACAACAGGTTTTACTCCAGCTATCACCAGTAATGGAGCAGGTATGGCTTACTGCATCAGGAATGGATTTGTCGCAGATGTGGTCGAGTACGCCATCGATTGACATGGCTCAAATGCAACATACAGACCTAGAACAACGATTATTTAGTAACTGACGTTACGTAGGTAATAGGTAATAGGTAATAGGTAATAGGTAATAGGTAGTAGGTAGGATTAATTCCCCGACGCGAAGCTAGTCCTTTAGGGCAAGTCCCTATAAAAAGAGTCTCAAAAGAAAAGATTAACAAATGCGTAACATCAATCAGTTAGTAATTAATTAGGGAAATAAAAGCTATGAGTTATTTTATGGATCGGCGAGCATATGCCAATACCTTTGGCCCGACAGTAGGCGATCGCGTTCGTTTGGCAGATACGGAATTATTGATTGAAGTTGAACGAGACTACACGACTTATGGCGACGAAGTTAAGTTTGGTGGCGGGAAGGTGATTCGCGATGGCATGGGGCAATCTCCCTTATCTCGTCAAGATGGTGCTGTTGATTTGGTTATTACCAACGCCCTAATCTTGGATTGGTGGGGTGTAGTTAAGGCTGATATTGGCATCAAGGATGGTCGGATTCAGGCGATCGGTAAGGCAGGTAATCCTTATATTCAAGACAGTGTTGATATTATCATTGGTGCTGCTACTGAAATTGTGGCAGGAGAAGGACATATTGTGACGGCGGGGGGAATCGATAGTCATATTCACTTTATTTGTCCCCAGCAGATCTCTACAGCGATCGCCTCTGGCATAACCACGATGATTGGCGGTGGTACTGGCCCAGCGACGGGGACTAACGCAACTACCTGTACCCCTGGAGCTTGGAATCTCAGGATAATGCTCCTGGCTGCGGATGCTTTTCCGATGAATTTAGGCTTTCTGGGTAAGGGTAATAGCAGTAAGCCAGAGGGTCTCGTAGAACAGATTAAGGCTGGGGCGATGGGGTTAAAGCTCCATGAAGATTGGGGTACTACTCCCGCAGCGATCGATACTTGCCTGAGCGTTGCTGATGAGTATGATGTGCAGGTGGCAATTCACACTGACACCCTTAACGAAGCAGGCTTTGTGGAAAATACCATTGCAGCCTTTAAAGACCGCGTGATTCATACCTACCATACAGAAGGTGCAGGGGGAGGACACGCTCCCGACATTATTAAAGTCTGTAGTTTAAGCAATGTTTTACCTTCTTCTACCAATCCCACCAGACCTTTTACAGTCAACACCCTAGAAGAACATTTAGATATGTTGATGGTTTGCCATCATCTCGATCAAAACATTCCTGAAGATGTGGCGTTTGCGGAATCCCGTATTCGTCAAGAAACGATCGCCGCTGAAGATATTCTCCACGATCTAGGCGCATTTAGTGCGATCTCCTCAGATTCTCAAGCGATGGGTAGAGTCGGCGAAACGATCATTCGTACCTGGCAAACTGCCCACAAAATGAAGATCCAGCGAGGTGTTTTATCTTCTCCTACTCCTGAAGTTGCTGATAACTTTCGAGCTAAACGCTATATTGCCAAATACACGATTAATCCTGCAATTATGCACGGTATCGCCCAACAGGTTGGTTCTTTAGAAGTAGGTAAGCTGGCGGATATTTGCCTGTGGAAACCCGCCATGTTTGGAGTTAAGCCAGAAATCGTCATTAAAGGAGGTGCGATCGCTTGGGCGCAGATGGGGGATCCCAATGCGAGTATTCCAACACCTCAACCAGTATATATGCGTCCGATGTTTGGTAGTTTTGGTGGTGCTACTGCCTCGACTTCTCTAACTTTTATTTCTCAAGTAGCTTTAGATCTGGGAATCCCCGAACAGTTTGGTCTGAAAACTTCTGCCGTCGCTGTCAGCAATACTCGACAGCTAAGTAAAGCAGACATGAAATTAAATGATGCTACTCCTGAAATCGAGGTAAATCCCGAAACCTATGAAGTCAGAGCAGATGGAGAACTACTAACCTGTGAACCCGCCAAAAGTTTACCCATGACCCAGCGTTATTTTCTCTTTTAACTTTCTGTAATACTATCAATATTTCCTCGCCATTCAGTGACGATTAATGTCACAATCAAAACTCTATAAAAACTAGTTATTCCAGATTTTAATCTTGAAGCAACTTCGCATCATTTAAAACTATGCAGCAAATATTTACTATTCTTAGTTTAATTCCTGGTTATTTAATTTTCTTAGCAATTATTTTGGTAATTTTGCCAACAATTATCGCTATTATGCTGCGTTTCTGTTTATATCGGCATTTAAAGTATTTAGCAGGCAATGCACGAAGATTGCTAGGGGGAGTCAAGCAAGAATCTACACCCAAAATGATTACTAGATTAGAGCAAAGATTGGCTGATAGTAACCTTAATCCAGATCGATTAAATACTTCAGCGGTGATTGAAGGAGCTTATAGTCACGAAAAGTTTTATTTTCTCGGATTAGCTTTGAACTGTAATTTTATCGATAATTTTTGTCGTATTCTACCCAATTTATTACTTTCATTTGGTTTATTAGGGACATTTTTAGGTATTACCCTGAACTTGTCTAGTTTGAGTCAAACTGTCACCCAGATTGATATTAATGATGTTAGGAATTTAGTAGCAGAATTAAATCGCCCTTTACAAGGAATGGGAGTAGCTTTTACGACAAGTTTAGTGGCGATCGCCTGTAGTTCTCTTTTAACAGTAATCAATTTATTTTGGAATACCAACGTGGTCAAAGCTAGTTTACTTAGCTATGTTGAAGACTATATTGATAATATTTTCTTACCTAGAATTCAGCCTGTTAGTTCCTTAGAAGAAGCTATTAGTCAATTTAGCCGAGACTTTGATGGCATGGTGCATAAATTGGGTGATACGATTGAAGAATCCATGACCAAAGCTTTTATTAAAATTCACAAGAGCGCCGAAACTTTTCAAGATGCTGCTAACGTTTTAGATAATAGCCAATTTCCCGAAAAACTGGCTTCGGCAACCAATAATTTGGCGATCGCGCAAAATCAATTTTCTCAATCTTCTTTAGTATTACAAAATTCAACTCAATCTTTTGCACATAGCTTTCTTTCCATGCAAAAGCTGACTAAAAAATTCTTAGAACTAAATCAAAAAGTAAATAATATAGAGCAACAATATGAAGCTTTAGTCAACCTCAATCAAGAAAAAAATATGATTGAGCAATCAGGTTTAAAAGAAATTCAGCAAGAGCTATCAAAATTACTAACTCAGATAAAAAATCAGTAATCAGTAATCAGTAATCAGTAATCAGTAATCAGTAATCAGTAATCAAATGTTATGTCTAAAAAACGTAAGCCACGTAGCTATGAGGTCGTAGAAAGTTTAAATGTTTGGCCATCTTTTACCGATTTGATGGCTAATGCCTTCATGATTATTAGTTTATTTTTGTTATTAGCTTTATTTAAATCACTGTTTTTAAAATATGCCGCAGAAGAAAGCGAGCAAAATTTGAGCGATACAGAAAGACAAGTGCAGTTGTTACAGCGAGAAATAGCTACCCTAGAAAACGAACTAGGAGATAGTACTGCTGATGTGCGCCAGCTTAATCAAGCCTCCGCTGAGTTGAGACAATTGCTGCTAAGTAGCAATGAACAAAGTCGTAGTCGCGTAGATATTTTACAGTCAGAAATAAAACGCTTGAAATCTGCACCTCCCGTAGTGGTAATTCAAGATTCAGGCGGATTTCAATTTGATTCAGGTAGCGCAATTCTGCCCAATGATTTGAAAAAATATATTACGCTGGATTTAGTCGATCGCATTGAAAAAATTAGTCAACAGCGCAGTCTCTATGTAGTAGAAATTATTGGTCACACGGATGGTCAGATTAATTTTAGTAATGGTAATTTAGATCAACAATTAGAAGAAGTTGCCCAAGGAACACTTCCCGTAGAAAGCCTCAAAGCTGGTTCTAATGCAGATTTAGGTTTAATGCGTGCCTTGGAAGTAGTTAAGCAATTACAAACAGTGCAAGAGCAAACAGGCAGACTGGAAGGGGTTCAGTTTCGAGCTTATTCCGCAGCGCAACTACAGTTACCATCAGGAGACTTTGCTCCTGCCAACCGCAACCCTAATGCTAACCGTCGCCGAATTGAAATTCGTTTTTCTCCTTTAGGAAAAGCTGAAACAGTCAGCAATGAATAATGAACAATGAACAATGAACAGATAGTCTATTAACTTTGTCTAAGCTAAGTGAATTTGAATAAAATTCTCAATCTACAATTGAAGGTAATCCTACACAATCTAAGAGGGCAACAATGAGGGACTTAAATTTGACTGATGACCTGTATTGGACACCTCAAGCTCATGCTAAGTTAAAAATGATTCCTTTCTTTGCTCGCCCTCAAGCACGGCAAAAAATAGAAGCAATCACCCGTGCAGCAGGATTAGAACAAGTAACAGCCGAAATTGTCGAACAGACTAGAGAAAAGTTTGGACAGTAATTAAAATTTACTTACTCTACCTGTCTCAATCCATTAATTCAAACTTAACAACCTACTAGCACATCAACTTTAACTTGTTGGGTTGAAATAATTAAAATCCGTAGGGCGAGGCACACCCCACCCTACTACTTCGTTATAAATTGTTCAATGTTCACTGCTCATTGAAAAGAGAAATGCCCCCAGCAATGGAAGGCATTTTTTTGGGATACTATTAGATGCTATTAAATGTTATGAATATTCTTGTCTGGCTAAAAGTACAGGACAAGGCGCTTTAATCCGAATATAGTCTGATAAAGAACTACCAAGTAAACGTTCAATATCAGGTAAACTTTTGGCAACCGAAGGGCGACGTTCGGGTGAACCCAAAACTAACAAGTCGATATTTCTGGCTTCAGCTAGGCTACAGATCTTCTGTGCAGGTCTACCACCTGTTACCAAGCAACGATATTGTAAACCCATCCGTTTAACTTTGGCGATCGCTGGAGCTAAGATCGGATTACTTTCCATGTCCTCTTGAGATAGATTTAAATTAGGATCTAAATCTGGATTGACCCTAGTAAGAAAGATTTCTGCATCTTGATACCCCTGTAATAAAGAGAGGGTAAGGTCTAAAGCATAGTTGGCAGCAGGAGATTTATCAAGTGCCACCATAACCCGCTTGAGTTTTTTGACATAGATATCGTCTTTTACCAGCAACATTGAGCGATCGGTCAGTTGAAATACATATTGACTCACAGAGTTACTGAGAATCGACTGTAATTTACCTAATCCCCGCGAACCCATAATAATTAGATCGGCATCTACTTCTTGCGCCACTTTTAGCACAGTAGTTTTGGGTTCTCCTTCCTCAACTTTGCAACTAGCCTCATCGCAATTTATACCTAGCTTGGCGACCAATTCGTCAATTTTTGTTTTAGCATTTTCTTGTGCTGCCGACTCTTCTTGAGTGGTTTTGGGCGAAATCACCTTTAAAATTGATACCTGAGCATTCTTAGTGGCGGGAAGCTCCAATAGTATTTTGAGCATATCTTGAGCATTCTCCGCTCCAGAATCAGCATATAGAATTTTGTTAATCATTTGTAAAATTACATTTTGATTTAATACCCGATGTATCTAGGTTACTGCTAATCATGACCCTCAAGATTATGCAGACTTATAAAACTTAATGACTAAGATCGAGTATTGAAATGTTATAAGATTGGCGATCGCTTTTTAGCACAGGCGATCGCTGAATTTAGCGCTTAATCAACTATGATTTAGCGAATTTGGGAAGAAGCTGCATCAGAAATACCTGGTATTTCAGCATATTTACCCTGCACAGAAAAAATCATACAGAAAAAACAAGCAGCAACACTACCCATAAAAATCGTATTACTGAGAGTTTCGCTAATTAAACTTTGAGCGCCAAAAGCAGGAACAAGAACTCCCATAATCAAACTAAATAAAATCTGTAAAATGTTGATTAAAATTGCCTGCATACCATTAAAACGCAAAAAATAGCTCATGTTGTCATTTCTCACTACTCCTAACCACAAGCCAAAAAAGATAATTAAACTAGCAAAGGGAAGACTGTTAGTAACGCTATATAGAGCAATGACAGGGGAGAAAAATTGAGCCAACCAGGGAAATTGAGACAAGAGGATAATGCCGAAGGGTAGAGAATAGACTAAGGGAAATAAATAAATTAAAGCGCCAAAGCTACGGTCTTTAACATCGGTTTCAGGAGTATTCATCTGATATTTTGGGTTAATTAAGTAAATATGGTAAATATTATTATCTTAGAGCGACATTGAATATTTAACATCGTGATCAAAGTGATTACTTTGATCGCGCAAATGGATAAAGAAGAAACACAAGCGATCGCCCAACTAGAAGAATTACAACAGTCTTATCCTGGGGCTAAGATTAATTTGAATGGAGAACTAACGGTAAATTTTCCTGAAAATGTGAAGATTCCTGTTGAACCGAATTAGATGGTTACGGCTAAGTTGTTTGAAAGTAATATTACGTTTAGTTATTGTGATTTGGGTAGGGCGATCGCATATCTTAACGATCAGTTTGCTGTAGATACATTAGAAATTAAGGTAGTGCAGCCTAGATCGGGCATATCATATCTAGAAACTTTCTGGATAACATTTCACATAGGGTGAATATGCAGACATGGAGGACTGATGGGGGACTTCCTTACAGCAATAAAAGATACGCCAATACCTACCATACTTATCTTAGTTGGATTGTTTATCATTGTTTTAGCATTTGTGGTAAAGATTGGAGGAGTAATTGAAGTTTCATCAGAGCAACGAAGATGGGCTATTCCCGTCGGATTATTTGTGCTAATCATTGGCTTAGTTCTCAACCTCTCTCCTGTAGGCAAAACCCCGGCAAGCGAGATTCCACCAGGAAGATATACCAACAGTTGTTCAAGCATAGAGGTAAAAAGTGATACCTTATTTGCCGTCTGTAAAAGAAGAGACAGCAGTTATAATCCAACACAGTTATCAAGGTTCGAGGATTGTAAAACAACTATTGACAATATCGATGGTGTGCTTGAATGCCAAAAGTAATATATAAGGGAATAGAATGGTTTTGACGCTAATAGCGATCGCGATCGCTCTAGTGATTAAATGCCATGACTCTTACCAATGACCCAATGGCGACGGAAAAAGCGAGACAGACTAGATTCTTCTAAAGAAAGATAAATTGGTCTGCCGTGGGGACAGGTACGAGGATTACGGGTTGCTTGCCAAAGATTGAGTAGATGCTGCATTTCTTCTAAACTCAGAGTCGTACCATTGCGAATCGCACTCCGACAGGCGGTGGCTACCTGTGCTGAACGTAAATCTCCACCCCAACTTAATTCAACTAAGGCATCGGCACAATCTGCTCGTTCTACCAGGATTTTAGGCGCGTTACGAACTGCCCAGATATTATCGCCAAATAGTTCAACATCGATGTTTAATTTCTCTAGCTGTTCTAGCTGTTGTGGCTTGAGATATTCTAAAGTAATCGAGGTTTTCAAAGGTACTAGTTCCCAACAGTCCTGTAGCTGTTCGTATAGGACTCGCTCGTGGGCAATATGTTGCTCGATTAGCCAGACTCCTGATGAATGTTCCGCAACAATATAGGTTTTATTTACTTGAGCAACGGCTGTCAGTTGTAGGGAATTTATTTGAGTAGAGGTTGTATCTTTTGTCTGGGCTAGCTCACGGTCTATATAATATTTTTTGGATGAGGCTTCTGCCACCTTGAGCATTTTACCAATTCGGCGATCGCCCATAGCAGCAGTCAGACTATTGGTATTAAGTTTTAAGGCTTGAGCGATTACCTGAGTTACTTCATTTTGCCAGTAGTCAAGGGAATGCAAATATATTTCTGATTTGGCAGGATGACGATTCCAATCTACCTGATTAGGAGAAGTTTGAAGATTTAAGAGGCAAACAGGAAAGCGATCGCGGGGGAGAGTTTTTGCCAGACTATTGAGAATTGTCTGTTCTAATTCTGGCGATCGCACAAAACGATGATTCACCGATACTTTGACCCAATCTGCTCGATGGCGGTGACAGCGATCTGGCAAACCCATTACCAATTCAATTTGCGACTTATCAGTAGTGGATAAATAATGGCGATCGCTCGCTAATGATTCACTATCTCGATCCAAAGATGGTACAAGCTGCTTAGTTAAGTTAGGGGTTGCCACCTCAACTTGAAGCTGGTATAAATCGCTCTGATTTACTTTATTCAAGAATTGAGGCAAAATATCTTTGGCGGTAGTGCCAGGACTAATCTTAAACCACAGACTATCTTGCTGCTTAATTTGCCAAGTGACTTGAGGATGACACAGAGCAATTTTTTGAATTAGTTTCTGAATTGCTTTAAGCTGCTGGGATATAGGCGGTAAAGCACGACGACGGACAGGAATCTTGGCAAACAAATTTGAGACGGTGACAATAGTACCAGTAGCGATCGCCATGATTGATTCTTGCTTTGGTTGAGCCTCATGATAAGTAACTTGCCAACCTAAATCTGCTTGACTGGCGCGGCTACAAATAGTTAAATCTGCCACTTGAGCAATACTGTGCAGAGCTTCTCCTCGAAAACCTAAGCTGGTAATTTGCCAGAGATCCTTCTGAGTTCTAATTTTACTAGTGCTGTGGGGTTGAACGCAGACACGAAGATCGCTCAGCAGCATTCCCTTGCCGTTGTCAATCACCTGAACCTGCCACAATTCGGGATTGAAAGTAACGGTGATTCTCGTAGCTGCCGCATCTAGAGAATTTTCTACCAACTCTCTAATTACAGCGGCGATCGAATCGATCACTTCTCCCGCAGCAATTAAATCTATTACATTGTCTGGTAGGGTTTGTATCTCTGATGCCATATTTTGAGCTTCTTAGCTTCTTAGCTTTGAGCTTCTGAGCTGCTTAGCTATGGAAAACTCCTTACATTTAAACGTTTTTAATCGTAACGTTTTTGGACATCAGTTTCCTACTTTACTTAAAGACTGTTCATAGTGTTGTTACTCTCGGCTGAATTTTTTAAATATCTTTGAGAAACAGACCAAGCAGTATTGACTAACTGCATTGCTCGTTCTGAACCGTCCAAATCAGGATGATATTTAAAGCCCATTTTACGGTAGGATGGGCGGCCAAAAGCAATAAACGCCACAGCATACCAAATTACGTCTAAACCATCAACGATGTAGTTTTGATAGGTTTTATATTCTTCTAAATAGTTAGCTACCAGCTTTTGATAAACTTTTTCGGCATTAGGTAAAGCCTGCTTAATCTCGTCGATGGTAATCGAGTATTGAGAGTAATCTTGAGCGATCGTTTTCGACTGTGTTGGCTCGGTCGATGTTTGTTTAAACAGTGGTGAATTTAGCAGAGCTTGATTAGTATCCTCAACTGATTCGGTAGAAATAGAAGAATATAAAGTACTCAATAAATCCTGATTGTCCTGACACTCATGATGTAGCTCTAGAAAATCTTTAGACAAGTTAGAAATACGTTCTAACTTATTGAGCTTAGGTCTTAATTCTTCTGCTTGAGTATAAAGTTTCAATGCCTCTTCATCTAATTCATTACGTCGTCTTTGTAACTGTTTTAGCTCAGTTTCTAAATTCAAAATGAGTTCGGTAACCTCAGCCTGTTCGCGTTGATTTTCTTGCTCATTACGCTCAATTTGCTCTAGTTGAGACCTGATTTGAGCCATAGTTTCGTCAATATCCATATTCTAATTAAATAGCAAATATAAATGTAATTTAGGAGCAGCTAAATCTAGCCAGCCAACACAAACTCAATTAAAAACTGAAACAGTTTTAATTTACCAGTTATTGCCTACAGTTTATAATTCTATTATCAGTAAGTATGGAGTAACTTAATACAAACAAAACAATTGCCTAAGATATCTTTACTATTTATTTAACTTGATTAATTGAGCATCCAACACCGCCTGTCTTGCCCATCGATCTGCTGCTAAAATATCATCGAGACTGGGTTTAAGGGTATTTTGACTAGTAAAGCGATCGCAAACAGTTTCAATTAATCGTGGAATATCTAAAAAGCCAATCTTTTCGCTTAAAAACAGCGCCACTACTTGTTCATTTGCTGCATTTAACACCGCAGGCATTAATCCTCCTGCTCGTCCCGCAGCGTAGGCAAGCTGCATACAGGGATACTTTTGATGGTCGGGTTCACGGAAAGTAAGATCCCCCGCCTTAACTAAGTCTAATTGCTCCCAATCAGTGTAAATACGCTCAGGCCAAGATAAGGCATAGAGTAGAGGTAAACGCATATCAGGCCAGCCTAGTTGTGCCAATACTGATGTATCTTGTACTTCAATTAAAGAGTGGATAATGCTTTGAGGGTGAATCACAATATCGATGTGGTCATAGTCAAGATTGAACAGATAATGAGCCTCAATGACTTCTAATCCTTTGTTCATTAAGGTAGCCGAATCAATGGTAATTTTTTGTCCCATTGACCAATTAGGATGCTTGAGGGCATCTTGTACTGTCACGGAGCTAAGTTGCTCTACGCTCAGATCGCGAAATGAACCACCAGAAGCCGTGAGTATAATCCGTTTTAATCCGCCATCAGGAACACCTTGGAGACACTGAAAAATGGCTGAGTGTTCTGAGTCAGCAGGCAGCAGTTTAACACCATGTTTTTTCACTAATGGCAGCACCACAGGCGCACCAGCAATCAGAGTTTCTTTATTCGCCAGGGCAATATCTTTTCCCGCTTCAATCGCCGCAATAGTAGGTAACAAGCCAGCACAGCCAACAATACCCGTAACGACGCTCTGGGCATCACCATAACGAGCAACTTCGCAGATACCTTCTTGACCAACTAAAATTTGGGGTTGGCAAGGACTAGATGCGATTGCCGCTTGTAATTCAGGCAGTTTACTTTCATTGCCCAAGGCTACTATTTCGGGTTTAAAAGTAAGAATTTGCTCTGCCAAGAGGTTAACATTATTTCCTGCTGCTAAACCCACTACTCGAAACTGTTCGGGATGATGGGTAACAATGTCGAGAGTTTGTGTTCCAATAGAGCCAGTCGAACCCAAAATAGTAATTGCTTTCATGGTGCTTGATATATATAAAGATCTGCTCTTACTATAAATTCTTGAGCGGGACATCGTTAAGATTTTTTTAATCTTTAAATACCTCTGACGAGAGATTACGCCCTTAAAGCGATCGCTTTAGGATTATGTCGTATCCTAAACAAGTAAGCTAGCTAAACTTTTTGATGACATAGATGAATAAAATACAACAGTTAGAGAAGCTCCGCCGAATTCGTAAGATTGCCAAACTATTAGATACGGCAATTGGTATTCCTGGAACTAAGTTTCGCATTGGTTTAGACCCAATTTTAGGTTTAATTCCAGGAGGAGGAGACTTAGTTGGAGCAGCAATTTCTGCCTACATGATTTATCTTGCCACTAGTTTTGGCTTAGAAAAGTCTAAAGTCAACCAAATGATTAAGAATATTGCCATAGAAACTACAGTTGGTTTTGTTCCCATCTTTGGCGATCTTTTTGATGCTTATTTTAAAGCAAATATCCGCAATCTTGATATTTTAGAACAACACCTGGCTCAGACAGATGAGCTTAAAGAAATCCAAAAAGATGCCTCAGCGTCGATTGCCTACGATCAATCGTTAGCAGGATGAGAGCAGCGAATAGATGTGTAAAACTTAAGCATTATATTTACATTATTTAGACAAAAATGCTTCAAGGAATAGAACTAATTGACTGCGCTAAAGCCAATGCTAAACAAGGAGTAGGTGTCGCTGCTGCTCTATCAGGATATGAACAAAATGTAGATCTGTTTATTGAAAATCTGCAAGAAGCCTGTCAACAGATTGGTGTAAAGATCGACGAACTTGAAGATCTGATTACAGATCAGCAGGTAGCTAAAGAGAATCGTCAAGTAATAGAAATTTCACCAGACACAGTTGACGAACTTTAATCAATGGTCAACTTAACAAGCTACGGTAATTTATTTAGGTGCAGTACGGCGATCGCCTATGATTAAACTTAGGTAGATAGCTTAGATCGTCACTGCCATCTTCATCGCCAAACAAAATCTATTCAATCTCTTCGGGAATAGACGGTAAACCACATCAACAATTATGTTGATAATTTATCTGAGGTTCAAATAATACTTCTGTGGCGATCGCTACTACCATGCTCTAGTAGCCGAATTTTAGTTATAGTCATTCCAAATAAAAAACATACGATTTTGTTGGGTTTCACGCTTGGTTCTACCCAACCAAAAGAGCGCGTCCACATTAATTTGTTGGGTTAAAATATTGCGCCTATTGAATGTAGACTAACATTTTAAGATTTTATTAACCCAGCATTTTAGTCTAGACGCTTTACTACCAAGTCTCTTATTACTTTTGAGAAATGGTATTAGATCTAAGTTTTGTAGATCTTGAATTACCCCTGGAATCATAGCTTCTTCATTTCCCACAGGAATGATTACCAATACGTTACACAAATCGAAAGAAGCCACAAAGATTTGATTATAGCCCTGCGTAACAACGTTAGGATATCTTTTAAATACTACTTCTTATTTCCTACTTCCTACTTCCTACTTTCTTTTGTAGATGCCATGAATTCACATATCTGGAGTTTAATTACCTCGCAGCAGTACTTAGCCTTTTCTAAATTAGGGAATGAGGATTTAGTCGCTTTGATTCATCCTGCATTAGTCATCATCTTTGTTTTTCCGCTGGTGGGAATTGTCACCAACTTTGCTTGGCAAACCCGTCAGCGTCGTTTAGCTGTCAAACAAGATAAAAATAAAATTCCTGCACTGGTAGGTAGAGAGCATGTTAAATTCGGTCGCTGGTTAGCGACTAGCGTCGTCGTCGCATCTTTGATTGCGTTAGCCTATTCCATTGTTTATAAAAGTTTTATCCAAAAAAGTCTTTGGACTAAAAATAATCCTCAAGCAGTTTTAATTATCTTAATATTTATAGCCACGATCGCCTCTCTGATTCTATTATTGCGTGCTAGACCTAAGCTTTGGCGAGGTATTTTTGCCACCCTCACAGGAATGGGTTTAGTGGTTATCGGGCAACAAGATGGAGTATGGCGACTATCAGATGAATGGTATTGGTCACACTATTATCTGGGGATAGCTGTTTCTCTCTTGATGATTTTAGCGATCGCCATTGTAGATGATATTTATCGCAGCATGACGATCCGCAATCTCCATATTGTTCTAAATTGCTTGGCACTACTCCTTTTTATTGGTCAAGGCATTACGGGAGCAAGAGATTTATTAGAAATTCCGCCTGTAGGTAAACCAAAGCCCAAAAAAGCTGCGGTAGAAATGGTAATTCCTGTCAAACTATCTCAGTCTATTAACCGCGCTCCCCAGATGTAGCCTACTAATTTTTTGCTAGTTAATCTCGACAACCTAGACTAGATCTAGTTTCCACCCCAGTAACAGGATTAGTTCCTTCAGCTCTTTTACACATTAAATAAATCTGATAGCGGTCTAAAATTGCTCCTGTAAAGTCTGCGCCTGTAATATTTGCCCCCTCAAAAATGGTGCTGGTGGCGACTGCATCCTGAAAAATGGCGTTAGTTAAATCAGAATTTTCAAAAGAAACTCGATCCATCAACGAGCTAGTAAAGTTTGAGTCTTTGAGGTTGGTATTAATAAAAATCCCTTTAGTTAAAATCGAATTACTCACATCCGAACCTTCAAAGTTAGCGCCTCTGGCATCTGCTGCGGCAAACACACCACCGACTAAATTCTTGTGAGAAAAATCTTGTTGTCGTATTTCACTATAGGTATAGTTAACCGCATTGTCTTGAGCGATCGCGGGAGTGGCATCTAATAATACCCAAATAATCGCGATCGCCACAAGCAATAAAATGCCAAAAAAACGCCGTCTTAGTTGAGATAAGAGCATAAACAAATCAGAGTAAATTAATATGATCGATGTTGATTTGATGATTAGCGGTCAAAACGATAGTTAGTAGATAAAAGCGCATCTTCTCCTAGCTGAAGGACTAATTTTGGTTGTTGTAGGGTCGATTTTGCTTCTAAGTTACCAAATCCTAAAATATTTTTCAGATAATTGGCTGTTTCTACTTGACCATAATTTGACACAATGTTGGTTTGTTTTAATTTTAGCGGGATGTGTTTCACTAAATAAACATGGCGAAAATTTCGCTGTCTTAAATAAGCGACAACTTGCCTACCTAATTCAGGATTATTGGTAGTATTCTGCACCGCCACTAAATTGTCCTGAACAGGATGTTGTCTTGCCAGCAAGCTAGTTTGATCGCTAGATAATGGCTTTGGTCGAGCTATCGTAGATGTTGCCAGTTGCTGATTATTTTTAATCGCTTTACTAGGTGTATATTCTGGTAGTAAATTTACACGTAGAGGATCTGGTTTTAGCTCTTTAATCAAAGTTTGCTCCTCAACCGAAGTTAATGGTGAAGCATTCCCCTGAAGTCTTTGAGCTACTTGTTGTTCGACTAGATCGATGTTAGTTAAGGCAGCACCACCAATCGCCGACGAAATTGAGGTTAAACTAACTAATCCTCCCCAAAAAAGACCTTGATTAAAATATGACCAGGATGAATGTCGCCACCAAAACCACAAAAATTGCTGAAATGAGTTAATCTGATGAGGGTTTGATGATTGTTCGCTAACGAGATCGCCTTCGCTAAGGCCTGAGCGCAATTGATCTAACTCAACTTGATTGTTTTCTTCGGCTACAGTGTCGTTTTCCCTTTGGCAGGAGGATATTTTGCTATTAGGCGATCGCTTCTGATTCATGCAAATTATTTGGATTTTTATACTGTGATTATTAATTGAATATTAGTTAAGTACCTTATTGATTTTTTAAAAGATCTTAAATTTAACTTATTTGGAATATAAAAAACTGATTGAATCTCATGCTTGTTCTAAGAAAATTATGGATATATTCTGCATTTATTGCCAGAATTGCTTAGATTTAAATTTGGTCACATTGAGCAAAATTCTAGGTTACATATTACCACCGTAATTTATAACTATTGCTTTGAAAAAAGTGCTTGATCGACTTTACTAATTGAAATTTCTTGAGTAAGTTTACTTAATATTGTTTTTAATGTCCTACTTCTATTATCGAAAAAGCAAATGGAACTAAAATTAATCCCAATTATTCTAGCTGGTGGCAAAGGAGAGCGTTTTTGGCCAGTGAGCCGTCTTAAAAGACCAAAACAGTTTCTTTGTCTAGATGGTAGTGGTAGGAGTCTATTGCAGTCTACCGCAGATCGTCTTCTAGACTTGGCGGGAGGATGGGAAAATCTTTGGGTAATTACCTCGGAAATTATTGCTGAGGGAGTGCAGGAGCAACTACCAAATTTGCCTAAATCGAATATTTTAGTTGAGCCTCAAGGTCGAGATACTGCTGCTGCGGTAGCTTGGGCAACTTTGGAAGTAGCTAAAAAATATGGTGAGGATGTTGTGGTAGGGTTTTTTCCCTCAGATCATTGGATTGGGGATGTTGCTGCCTACAACAAAACTTTAAATGCTGCTGTCCAACAGGCGCTTTTTAAGCCATCCATTGTAACTTTAGGTATTACCCCAAATCAGCCTGCAACTGGCTATGGCTACATCGAACAAGGAGAGAAACAGGGATATTTTAATCAACTACCCGTATATCAAGTAATCCGCTTTACCGAGAAACCAGACCAAGCTACCGCCAAGTCATTTATTGAAACAGGGAATTTTAGCTGGAATAGCGGTATGTTTATTTTCCAGGCAAAAGTTGTCTTAGCCGAATTAGCTAAATATGCGCCTCAGCTGCTGCATTCTCTAGCAGAAAAAGGTCGTGATGCTTATGCCGAACTAGAAAAGGAAAGCATTGATTATGCACTAATGGAAAAAACACAGCTAGCCTATGTTTTACCTGCTAATTTTGGCTGGGACGATTTAGGTGATTGGAATGGAGTAGAGCGATTACTAAAGGGTGACCAGGATAATGTAGAGTTAGGCACTCATATTAGCAAAAATACTCAAGATGCCATAATTTACGCCAGCGATCGCGATGAAGTAATTGTGACTATTGGTCTAAAGGATGTGGTAATTGTCCGTGATGGCAAGGTAACACTCGTAGTCGATAAAAATCATACTCAGGATATCAAAGAGATAGTCAAGTCCTTGCATAATCATGCAGAATTGAAGCATCTTTTATAGACTTTTATAGAAATTAGTAGTTGTGTTTTTTGTGTTTTAAACAAGAGCTAAACATTATTTGTTTTTATATCTCAAGATCAAAAATCCCCCGCCCGAAGGCGAGGGATATATTTTTGACTATCTACTATCTAGTGAGTCTTGATTATTGCTAACCAAATTTACCAGCAGTAGAGGCAATCAGGAAGGCGGCATAGGTCAGTATATAACCCACCGTAAAGTGAGCTAGACCAACCACACGACCTTGAACGATGGACATAGCAACAGGCTTGTCTTTCCAACGAACTAGGTTCGCTAAAGGAGTACGCTCGTGCGCCCAGACAATAGTTTCGATCAACTCTTGCCAATAACCACGCCAAGAGATCAAGAACATAAAACCAGTCGCCCAAACTAGGTGTCCAAAGAGGAACATCCAAGCCCAAACAGAAAGGTTATTCACCCCATATGGGTTATAGCCGTTGATCAATTGAGCCGAGTTTGCCCAGAGATAATCGCGGAACCAACCCATCAGATAGGTTGAGTTTTCGTTGAACTGAGCAACGTTGCCCTGCCAAACACCAAGATGTTTCCAGTGCCAGTAGAAGGTTAACCAGCCCAAGGTATTAAGCATCCAGAACATAGCTAGGTAGAAGGAATCCCAAGCTGAGATATCGCAAGTACCGCCACGACCAGGGCCATCACAAGGGAAAGCAAAACCGAAGTCTTTCTTGTCTGGCATTAGCTTGGAACCACGGGCATCTAAAGCACCTTTGACCAAGATTAAAACTGTGGTGTGTAATCCTAAAGCGATCGCATGGTGAACCAAGAAATCTCCAGGCCCAATGGTCAGGAACAAGGAATTTGTGCCACTATTGATTGCGTCTAACCAACCAGGCAACCAAGCTGCACCAGTTTGAGTCACACTATCAGGATTGGAAAGCAAGACGTCGAAGCCATAAAGAGCTTTTCCAGAAGCAGCTTGAACAAACTGTGCAAACACAGGCTCGATCAAGATTTGCTTTTCAGGAGTGCCAAAAGCGACCACTACGTCATTGTGTACGTACAAACTCAAAGTGTGGAAGCCAAGGAAGAGAGACACCCAACTTAAGTGGGAAATAATCGCTTCTTTGTGCTGCAAAGCTCTTGATAGTACGTTATTTTTATTTGCTTCAGGATCGTAATCTCGAACTAGGAAGATTGCACCATGAGCAAACGCACCAACCATCAAGAATCCAGCAATATATTGATGGTGAGTATATAAAGCTGCCTGAGTTGTATAGTCCCTCGCAATAAATGCATAGGAGGGTAAAGAATACATGTGTTGTGCAACCAAGGAAGTAACTGTACCTAAACTAGCCAGAGCCAAAGCTAACTGGAAGTGGAGGGAGTTATTCAAGGTGTCATATATTCCTCTGTGTCCTTCGCCCAAACCGCCTTGAGGAGGCTTATGAGTGTCAAGAATCTCTCTAATGCTATGACCAATACCGAAATTAGTACGGTACATATGTCCTGCAATGATGAAGATAACTGCGATCGCCAAGTGGTGATGAGCAATATCTGTCAACCAGAGAGACTCCGTTTGGGGATGAAAACCACCTAGGAAAGTCAAGATAGCTGTTCCTGCTCCTTCAGAAGTACCAAATACATGACCAGCAGTATCAGGGTTCTGAGCATATACACCCCAGTTAAGGCTAAAGAATGGCCCTAAACCAGCGGGATGAGGAGGAGTGGAAAGAAAGTTATCCCAACCTACGTGCTGTCCGCGAGATTCGGGGATAGCAACGTGAACTAGGTGTCCAGTCCAAGCTAAAGAACTTACCCCAAATAAACCAGCTAAGTGGTGATTGAGGCGAGACTCAGCATTTTTGAACCAAGCCAAGCTAGGACGGAATTTTGGCTGTAAATGCAACCAACCAGCAAACAAGAAGATAGATGACAAGAGTAATAAGAAGATTGACCCTTGATATAATTCCTGGTTACTAGTCATACCAATGGTGTAAAACCAGTGATAAACCCCAGAGTAGGCAATGTTTACTGGGTTAGAAGCTCCACCTTGAGTGAAGGCATCAATTGCTGCCGATCCGAAGTGAGGATCCCAAATCGCGTGAGCGATGGGACTTGTATTTAAAGGATCTTTAATCCACTGTTCAAAGTTACCTTGCCAAGCTACATGGAACAGGGTACCGGAAGTCCACAAGAAGATAATGGCAATGTGACCAAAGTGAGAGGCGAAAATCTTTTGGTAAAGATTTTCCTCAGTCATACCATCATGCAGCTCAAAGTCATGAGCAGTGGCAATTCCGTACCAGAGCCGACGAGTAGTCGGATCTTGGGCGAGATCCTGGCTAAATTTGGGAAATTTAGTTGCCATAAGTTTATGGGTAGAATTCTCCTGTAAAGGTTGAAAATGAGCTAAATATAATTACTTATTTGCTACTCATTTCTGGCTTTTCGCTACTACCGTCAATAGTTAATATTGCTAGATAGTAATTTTGTTAAAACACGGTTGCTGATTCAGCTTGCTAGTCTCAATTTAAGTTTAAATTTTAGTAACTAACTACCGTTGGATTTCTTTACTTGCGATCGCTTCTGAACCGAAGTTCAAGATCGCAATTGTTGGTTTTGCCAATCTCACAAGAGAGATTTAACTATCTTGCAAGATTGACATTACTTTTGAAACAGCTACAACGATAGCGTTCTAGCTAAGAAGAATGCCCAGGTGGTAACAATTCCTCCTAATAAGTAGTGAGCTACACCTACTGCACGACCTTGAGTAATACTCAAAGCGCGAGGTTGAATAGCTGGAGCTACTTTTAGTTTGTTGTGCGCCCAAACGATGGACTCAATCAATTCTTGCCAATAACCACGTCCACTAAAGAGGAACATTAAGCTGAAGGCGAATACGAAGTGACCTGCTAGGAACATAATCCCATAAGCAGATAGAGCCGAACCGTAGGTGTTAATAACTTGAGAAGCCTGAGCCCACAAGAAGTCACGCAACCAACCGTTAATACAAATCGCACTTTGGGCAAAATTACCAGCGGTAATGTGAGATACCGTGCCGTCAGGAGATACCGTTCCCCAAACATCTGACTGCATTTTCCAACTAAAGTGGAAAATTACTACAGAAATTGAGTTGTACATCCAGAATAAGCCTAAGAACACATGATCCCAAGCTGATACTTGGCAAGTACCACCACGACCAGGGCCATCACAAGGGAAGCGGAAACCTAAATTAGCTTTATCTGGAATCAGGCGAGAGCTACGAGCGTAGAGAACACCTTTCAAGAGAATTAGGGCCGTTACATGGATGGTAAAAGCGTGAATATGGTGAACCATAAAGTCAGCCGTACCTAACGCAATGGGCATCATTGCTACCTTGCCACCAACCGCTACGATACCGCCACCAAAAGCATAGCTTGCTGGCTCGATCGCTGTAGGAGCAGTATTTCCTGGCGCCAAAGTATGAATGTTTTGCACCCACTGAGCAAAGATTGGCTGGAGTTGAATCGCCGTATCCGAGAACATATCTTGGGGACGACCCAAGGCTCTCATGGTGTCGTTATGAATGTACAGACCAAAGCTATGGAAGCCTAGGAAGATACAAACCCAGTTAAGGTGTGAAATAATTGCATCGCGAACACGAAGTACGCGGTCAACCACGTTATTTACATTCTTAGCTGGATCATAATCGCGCACCATATAGATCGCGGCGTGCGCTCCTGCTCCAACAATTAAGAAGGCACCAATCCACATGTGATGTGTAAACAGCGATATCTGAGTCGCATAGTCGATCGCCATGTAAGGATATGGAGGCATGGCGTACATATGTTGCGCCACGATAATTGTCAGAGAACCAAGCATTGCTAAGTTAACTGCCAATTGAGCGTGCCAAGAAGTTGTCAAGATCTCATAAAGACCTCTGTGACCTTCTCCACCAAACAATAAAGGATCTCCTTTATGACCGTCTAAAATTTCTTTCATACTATGACCAATACCAAAGTTGGTACGGTACATATGACCAGCAATAATAAACAGTACAGCAAGAGCCAAATGATGATGTGCAGTATCAGATAACCACAAACCTCCAGTTACAGGGTTCAAACCACCTTTGAAAGTCAAAAAGTCAGAATATACGCCCCAGTTGAGGGTGAAGAAAGGTCGCAGCCCTTCTGCAAAACTTGGGTATAATTCCGCCATCTTGGCACTGTCTAGGATGAACTCGTGAGGCAGAGGAATATCTGCTGGAGCAACTCCCGCATCTAACAGTTTATTAATTGGTAGAGATACGTGAATTTGGTGTCCAGCCCAGCCAAGACAACCTAAGCCTAATAAACCAGCTAAATGATGGTTCATCATTGATTCCACGTTTTGGAACCATTCCAACTTGGGCGCTCGCTTGTGGTAATGGAACCAGCCAGCAAAGATCATCAAAGCTGCCATTACTAATCCACCAATAGCTGTGCAGTACAACTGGAAGCTGTTAGTAAATCCGGAAGCTCTCCATAGATAAAAGAATCCCGATGTGATTTGGATTCCGTGGAAACCACCACCGACATCGGCATTAAGGATACCTTGACCAACAATGGGCCAAACTACTTGGGCGCTAGGTTTGATTGTAGTAGGGTCTAGAAGCCAAGCTTCATAGTTGGAAAAGCGAGCTCCGTGGAAATACATTCCGCTTAGCCAAACAAAAACCACTGCTAGATGACCAAAATGCGCACTAAATATTTTTCGCGAAATATCTTCTAAGTCACTGGTATGACTGTCAAAATCATGAGCATCAGCGTGAAGATTCCAAATCCAAGCGGTTGTTTTAGGCCCCCTGGCTAAAGTTCGGTCAAAATGACCTGGCTTGCCCCATTTCTCGAAAGAAGTTGGGACTGGATCGACATCAACTGTTACCTTGACTTTCGCCTCGTCTTTTTGAGGACTAATTGTCATGAGGATTCTCCTCTCAGGGCAATAGATTTTAGATTTAAATTTTCCTATTCTGAAGAACAGGTTTTCATTGTGTAAAAAGAGAGATCAAAAAAATCACTGCTTTTTGTACAACCTTAGCTTGCTCTCCCTTAATAGGTTTTTTGTTTCAAGCTACAGGCATTACTGTATATGATCATATGACTTAGAACTCAGCAAACCCAGTAAAGCTTAACAAAATTTTAAATGGGCGTGATTATTGTTCCAAAAGGGTTTGCAGCGCCACAGTTTCTCGGCAAAAGTATACAAAACAAAACCTATCTTTACAAAAGGCAATGTCAGTCATGGAGTCTAAATTCTCTAGATCCTGATTTAATTTATGTAAGAGAGAATTAATTCGGGTCAGGATCCCTGTCGTTTTACGGCAGAGCTTGCCTAACCGTTGGTCAGTCCAGAAAAACCAGCTTTTTATAAATAACTTTATCGGTAGATACTGAATGAAAACTGTTAAAACAATCATTATTATTTTGGTGCTTAGTTGTTTGCTCGGCTGTGAGCAGCTTAAGCTGGACAATTATACAACTGGCGATCGCTCTGCTGAAACTATTGACTTGGCAACTAGCAACAGCAATTTAGCTGAAGTAACAGCGCCAAAAATCATTAGACAGTTGAATCAAGAACTCGAACAATACAGTCCACAGGTAAGAATTGCAGCTCCTAGAGCAGGAAAAACTTTTAACCAAACAGATGTTGCCATCAAATTAGCAGTAGAAGATTTACCTGTATTTCAAGATGATCGATTGCACCTGGGTAATCATTTAAACTTAATTGTTGATAACGAACCATTTCAGTCAATCTACGCTGTGGATGAACCAATAATTATTAAAAATCTTGCGCCTGGAACTCATACCATTAGAGTATTTGCCGTAAGTCCTTGGGGAGAAAGCTTTAAAAATGAGGGTGCTTATGCTCAAACTACTTTTAATGTTTTGACTGAAACTAATGCCAATCGACCTAATGCTGACTTGCCACTACTGACTTACAACAGTCCTAATGGAACTTATGGCGCAGAACCAGTGCTGCTAGATTTTTATCTAAATAATCCTGATTCGGCGATTGCTGAAAATAATCCTGATCGGCAAAAATTGCTGGTTAAAGCAACCATTAATGGTACAAGTTTGCTCATTGAAGATTGGCAGCCTTACTATTTAACTGGATTTGAACCAGGCGAAAATTGGATTCAGCTAGAGCTAGTCGATGAGTTGGGAAATACGATCGAAAACGCTTTTAATAACACTGTTAGAGTGTTTACCTATAATCCACAACAACAAGACAACCTAGCCCAATTAGTCAGCAATAAAATATCTTTTGATGAGGCTCAATCGATAGTGAAGCAGAGCTATTATATACAGCCTGAAGGAACTCCAGAAATTATTGATTTGGAAGATAGCGCTAAACCTGAAATTATTCCCAGTGAGTTAGAAACTATTCCTGAACAATCACCAGAAGTAGCACCTGAGATTACGAATCAAGCTAATCAGCCAAAAGAATCAGAAATTAGCACTACCCAAGCACAAAGAATTTCCCCAACAGAATCTCCTACTGAGCCTAGTAATCCCCAGACTAAGGTTTTAAATGAAGTATCTGACGCTGAAACAGAAACCATCACTGATACTGATACGAGCGTCAAAACTAAAACAGATAGTGATTCATTGGATTTAGATTCAAAAGCTGCTGCTATCTTGGAATCTAATCAGGTTAAACCTAAGACTAGCGCAAGTAAGATTCTCATTACCGAGTCAAATTCCCCAGAAGAGACAGTAGCCGAGATTATTGTTCCTCAATCAAAGTCAATTGAGATTGCTGAATCAGACATTAAATCAGATATAGCGATCGCTATTCCTACTGCTCAAACTGATGACAATTCATCAGAGTCAGAATCGACTTCAACAAAATTCTTGTGGTGGAAAAAAATCTTAGTTGGGGTACGTCAAACAATAGAAGCATTAGCTAGACAATTACCCAGTGAAGTTTAACTTTTGATCTAAGTTACTTAAATTAAATTAGCAAGTTTTAACAAACTGAAAATCTTGTTAACGAATAAATAATAAGGGTTCCATTTCCCTTTAGAATAATTTACTGCACTTAATGTAAGACATTGAACCTAGAGCCAATTTAAAGATATGGTGAAAACTGGCAAATACGCTGATTTTCGCTTTAAAAACCGAGCTTATAGGTAACACCACAAGATTCTAGGGAATTAGACAACAATTCATGACTATGGCAAAAGTTCTCGTCTCCGATCCTATTGATCAAGTTGGTATTGATATCATCTCTCAAGTAGCAGAGGTAGATGTAAAAACCAAGCTGCCTTTAGCAGAGCTAATCAAAATAATTCCCGAATATGATGCTTTAATGCTGCGATCGGGTACTCAAGTTACAGCAGAAGTGATTGAGGCTGGTAAAAACCTAAAAATTATCGGGCGAGCAGGAGTTGGCGTAGATAACATTGATGTTAAAGCTGCTACCCGCAACGGTATTGTCGTGGTTAACTCTCCAGAAGGGAACACAATTGCTGCTGCGGAACACGCTTTGGCGATGATGCTTTCTCTCTCGCGTCAGATTCCTGATGCTAACCAATCCGTTAAAAATGGCAAGTGGGAACGGAAAAAGTTCGTGGGGAACGAAGTTTATAAAAAAACTTTAGGTGTAGTTGGTTTAGGTAAAATTGGCGCCCATGTTGCCAAAGTAGCCAGAGCAATGGAAATGAAGTTACTGGCATACGATCCCTTTGTGTCTACGGAACGAGCAGAAAGATTAGGCTGTAGTTTAGTAGATTTGGACTTGTTATTTAAAGAGTCAGATTACATTACGCTACATATTCCTAAAACTCCCGAAACCGCTAATTTAATTAATGCTGAAGCTTTAGCCAAAATGAAGCCTCACGTTAGAATTATTAACTGCGCTCGCGGTGGCATTATTGATGAAGCTGCTCTGGCAGAGGCACTTCAAGCAGGAAAAATTGGCGGTGCAGCACTAGATGTTTATAGCAGTGAGCCATTAGAAGAATCACCTCTAACACAAGTCGGTTCTAATCTAGTCTTAACTCCCCATTTAGGAGCTTCTACGGCTGAGGCACAGGTTAATGTGGCAATTGATGTAGCAGAGCAAATTAGAGATGTTTTATTAGGGCTTCCTGCTCGTTCTGCGGTTAACATTCCAGGTCTAAATCCAGATGTTATGCAAAAACTTAGACCATACCTAAGATTAGCAGAGACATTAGGTACAATGGCTAGTCAGTTAGCTGGAGGTCGAATTGATGAGTTAAATATCCGTTTACAGGGAGAGTTAGCTAATAACGATAGTCAGCCAATCATTGTTGCTGCTTTAAAAGGATTACTTTCTCAAGCTTTAAGAGAACGGGTAAACTACGTTAATGCAGCTATTGAAGCCCAAGAGCGAGGCATTAGAGTAATTGAAACTAAAGATAGTTCGACTCGTGATTATTCTGGTGGTTCACTACACATTGAGGCTCAGGGAGCTAACGGTAAACACTCTGTTACAGGAGCTTTATTAAGTGAAGGCGAAATCAGAATCACTAATTTAGACGAGTTTCCCATTAATGTTCCACCGAATGACAATATGTTGTTTACCTTGCACCGAGATATGCCAGGATTGATCGGTAAAATTGGCTCTTTACTGGGTAGCTATAACGTTAACATTGCCAGTATGCAAGTAGGACGCAAAATTGTTCGAGGTGAAGCTGTTATGGTACTCAGCTTAGACGATCCTCTGCCAGAAGGAATCTTACAAGAGATTATTAAAGTAGACGGTATAAGAGATGCTTATACGGTTAAACTCTCAGTTTAAAACTTAAAGTTTGCTCGATTAAATGGTGCTAATGTCATTTCGTCGAGCAGCAAGTCAAATATCGTTAAACTTGAGTCTAAATAATTGCTGGGAAAGTTTAAAGTTAGTGGATTTTCCAGTGGCTTTGTACTTCAAGTAAGTTTTAAAGTTTAAATATATTAACGTTTAGATAAATTAGAAAGCTAAGTTTTGTGAGCAGATTGGGAAAACTATTACCAAAGAACCAAGCAAATATGTAGATAAAGCTAAAATATTGACATACAGCATAGAGGATATGTGTTTCAATACCTGATTACTTAATTAATAATTAAACTAAACTAAATAGTTAATTTGGTATTCAAAATAATCGTAGTCACAAGTATCATTATTGCTGCACCTGAAGATAAACTCACTTAGCTTGAAACTATGGAAATTTGTAGCATAGAACTAAAGCAACCATCGTTAGAGGTGGATTAAGATTAAGTTCTTGCGGTTCAACTAAGATAATTCTCATATAGCTCATAACCTATAAAATTCATGTCTAATCGTTGGTGGGAGATCGTTGTAAAATGCGAGCCAGTTCTCGAAGAATCTGTCTTTTGGCGACTTGAAAAATTTGGCTGTTCGGGAACAGCGATCAAAGTCAAAGTTTTGAATGATGAGCCAAGTCTTGACTTTGAATCTACTGACAAACAGATTATAATCAAAAGTTATATTCCTGAAATCGACACTCAATTATTGGATTTAGCGGCTCTCTCGCTGTGGTTAGAACAAGATGCCAAATTATTAGAGGTAGCTGTTCCCGAAGCTCAATGGCAATTGATCGATGAAGAAGATTGGGCAAGTGGTTGGAAAGACTATTGGCAACCGATGGAAATTGGCGATCGCTTTTTAATTTATCCTGCTTGGGAAACTCCCCCAGAAAAAAGCGATCGCTTAGTCTTACGTCTCGATCCTGGTGCAGCCTTTGGCACAGGTACTCACCCAACAACTCAGCTATGTTTGGAATCACTAGAAATGAGACTATCTGCAAATCCCCAACATCAGACTATAGCCGATATTGGTTGTGGTTCGGGTATTTTAGCTTTGGGTTCGGTTTTGCTTGGCGCTAAAAAAGTTTACGCCTTAGATACCGATGCTTTAGCTACCAAAACTTGTCGCAGCAATTGTCAACTAAATGAAATTAGCCGCGAAAGCGTCATTGTCCGTGATGGCAGTGTTGAACAGCTAATCGCCGAAAATGAAATTTTTGATGGCATTATTTGTAATATTCTTGCTGATATTATCGTTGAATTATTTCCCCAGTTTAATCAAATTACGCATGAAAAAAGCTGGGCAGTTCTCAGTGGTATTCTTTTAACTCAAGCCGATCAAATTGCCGATGTTGTCGAGCAACAAGGATGGACAGTAGCAGCATTATGGAAGCGTAAAGATTGGTGCTGTTTCAATATTCGACGCTCGGAATACTAATACTGCTTCAAATAGCTTGGGTCAGAATATTCACCCCATCCTTAGTTACGGCAATAGTATGTTCAAACTGAGCTGAGAGTTTCTTATCTTTAGTAATCGCAGTCCAACCATCGTCAAGCATAACAGCTTCCCATGTTCCTTCATTAATCATTGGTTCAATGGTAAACACCATACCTGGCTTAATCTTTTTCTTTTGCCTGGGATCATAATAATGAGGGATTTGAGGAGCAGTATGAAAGATATGGCTTACTCCGTGTCCAACAAAGTCTCTAACGACAGAAAAACCCTGTTGTTCGGCATACTCTTGGATTGCTGCGCCAATATCATTAATTCTGGCACCTGGTTTGACAGCAGCAATTCCCCTTCTTAAACACTCCTCTGTAACTTCCACCAGTTTTCGCGCTGTTGGTGAAGGAGTCCCAACAAAAAAGGTTTTAGAAGTATCTCCGTGATAGCCATCGACAATCGGCGTCACATCAATATTAATAATATCGCCGTCTTTTAAGATTTGCTTAGCATTGGGGATGCCGTGGCAAATTACTTCATTAACGCTGGTACAAAGAGAGCCAGGAAACGGATTTTCTTTTGGGCCATATCCTAAAGGAGCGCTAACTGCTCCTTTTTCTTGCGTCCATTGTTCGGCAGCATCATTGATTTCTAAAGTACTCACTCCAGGTTTAATCATCGGTTCTAAAAAATCTAACAATTCCGCAGCTAAAGCTCCTGCTCGACGCATTTTTTCAATTTCCCGACTGGAGAGATAAGTGATCTGTTCTGTTCCCATTGCTATTTTTGCTGTACCTGATTCTCGCTATCTATACTGCCTAGTTTATCAATTCTTGAACTGGGAATCTCGATTTAAAATATTTGTCAAAAAAAAGCCTAGATTAATATCTAGGCCTTTAGTCAATTTGTCTGAACAAAAATATCGTTAACCGTTCATCTTATTTTTCCCGATTAATTTCATTAAGTTCTTCTTTGACAGAAGTATTATCTTGAATTGAACCTAATAAATCATTCAATTCTCCTAAAGAATCATCCGATATTTCGGTTAACTCGTCTAGCTTTTTATCAATAGCATCAAGAGAATCTAATTCATCCAAATCATAATTTTCTTCATCGTCTTCAAATTTCACCTTAAATGCATCCGAATCAGCATTTAATTCATCATCTGAGGATTGACTATCATCAGAAAATGCTCCCATCAGCTCATTAAACTCAGAGTCGTCAGTTGAAGTTTCTTCAAAGCTAAACTCTTGGGGAGACTTATCCGCATCGCTAAAAGCAGCCATAAATTCATCAGAGTCGTAATTATCAGCGATCGCAACATCTTCTTCTGACTCAAATGCCAATTCATTATCATCAACCAATTCTTTCATAAACTCATCGGATTCAGAAGCTTCAAATGCTTCTGCGTCCAAGTTTAGACTTTCTACAACATTAAAACTGAATTCATCTGATTCAGAACTCATCTCTTCAACAGAATCGTCTTCGTCAATAAATTGACCCATGAATTCATCTGCTTTAGAAGCGATCGCTGATGAATCTTCAAAGCTAAATTCAACAGCAGATCGATCAGACTCATCATCTACCATTAACATAGCTTCAAAGTCCATCTCATCGGATTCTGAACTAATTTCCGATTGAGCATCAAAGCCTAATTCTTGATTGGATTCTAATTCAGTGGCGATCGCCGATTGATCATCAACCACCAACTCTCCCATAAAATTATCAAAATCAGAATCAGCCATCGGTATAGCTTCAAAGTCTATTTCCTCTGACTCCGAACTCATCGCCGATTGCTCATCAAAACTAAATTCAGCAGAAGATTCATCCTCCATTACCAGTTCTGCCATCGGTTCATCATCAGCAGTATCAGCCATTGACATAGCTTCAAAGTCCATGTCATCAGATTCTGAACTAATTTCCGATTCATCATCGAAGCTTAATTCTTGATTAGACTCTAATTCAGAAGCGATCGCTGATTCATCTTGCTCATCGAAACTAAATTCAGCCAATTGCTCATCTTCCATTAATAATTCTGCGATCGACTCATCAGCATCATCAGCCATAGGCATAGCTTCAAAGTCCATCGACTCGGATTCAAAGCTGAATTCTGGATTGGATTCTAATTCAGGAGCGATCGCTGATTCATCGTCAAAACTAAATTCCGCAGATTGCTCATCTTCCATCGGTAACTCTGCGATCAGCTCATCAGCTTCATCATCCGTTGGCATAGCTTCAAAGTCCATTGACTCGGATTCAAAGCCCAATTCTTCGTCGTGAGCGCTCGCTGATTCATCTTGTTCATCAAAACTAAATTCAGCCGATTGCTCATCTTCCACAGGCATAGCTTCAAAGTCCATTTCTTCATTGGATTCAAAGCTTAATTCTGGATTGGATTCTAATTCAGTGGCGATCGCTGATTCATCTTGCTCATCAAAACTGAATTCCGCAGATTGCTCATCTTCCATTAATAACTCTGCTATTGGCTCATCAGCAGTATTATCTTCCACTGGCATAGCTTCAAAGTCCATTTCTTCATTGGATTCAAAGCTGAATTCTGGATTGGATTCTAATTCAGTGGCGATCGCTGATTCAGATTGTTCGTCGAAACTAAATTCAGCAGCAGATGGCTCATCTTCCATCGGTAACTCTGCTATCGGCTCATCAATATCATCAGCCACAGGCATAGCTTCAAAGTCCATCGACTCTGATTCACTCAAGCCCAATTCTTCGTCGTGAGCGCTCGCTGATTCATCTTGTTCATCAAAACTAAATTCAGCCGATGGCTCATCTTCCATCGGTAACTCTGCTATTGGCTCATCAACATCATCATCAGCCATTGGCATAGCTTCAAAGTCCATTTCTTCATTGGATTCAAAGCTTAATTCTGGATTGGATTCTAATTCAGGAGCGATCGCTGATTCAGATTGTTCATCAAAACTAAATTCAGCCGATTGCTCATCTTCCATCGGCATAGCTTCAAAGTCCATTGACTCGGATTCAAAGCTCAATTCTTCGTCAGGAGCGATCGCTGATTCAGATTGTTCATCGAAACTAAATTCGGCAGCAGATTGCTCATCTTCCATCGGTAACTCTGCGATTGGCTCATCAACATCATCATCAGCCATTGGCATAGCTTCAAAGTCCATCGACTCGGATTCAAAGCCCAATTCTTCGTCGTGAGCGCTCGCTGATTCATCTTGCTCATCAAAACTAAATTCAGCAGCCGATTGCTCATCTTCCATCGGCATAGCTTCAAAGTCCATTTCTTCATTGGATTCAAAGCTGAATTCTGGATTGGATTCTAATTCAGGAGCGCTCGCTGATTCATCTTGCTCGTCAAAACTAAATTCCGCAGATTGCTCATCTTCCATCGCTAACTCTGCGATCGGCTCATCAGCATCATCAGCCATTGACATCGCTTCAAAGTCCATTGACTCGGATTCACTAAAGCTTAATTCTTCGTCAGGAGCGCTCGCTGATTCATCTTGCTCGTCGAAATTAAATTCAGCCGCAGATTGCTCATCTTCCATCGGCATAGCTTCAAAGTCCATTTCTTCATTGGATTCAAAGCTTAATTCTGGATTGGATTCTAATTCAGTGGCGCTCGCTGATTCATCTTGCTCATCAAAACTGAATTCCGCAGATTGCTCATCTTCCATTAATAACTCTGCTATTGGCTCATCAGCATCATCATCAGCCATTGGCATAGCTTCAAAGTCCATCGACTCTGATTCAAAGCTGAATTCTGGATTGGATTCTAATTCAGTGGCGATCGCTGATTCATCTTGCTCGTCAAAACTAAATTCCGCAGATTGCTCATCTTCCATCGGTAACTCTGCGATCGGCTCATCAGCATCATCATCAGCCATTGGCATAGCTTCAAAGTCCATTGACTCGGATTCACTAAAGCTTAATTCTTCGTCAGCAGCGATCGCCGATTCATCTTGTTCATCAAAACTAAATTCGGCAGCAGATTGCTCATCTTCCATCGATAACTCTGCTATCGGCTCATCAGCATCATCATCAGCCATTGGCATAGCTTCAAAGTCCATTTCTTCATTGGATTCAAAGCTTAATTCTGGATTGGATTCTAATTCAGGAGCGATCGCTGATTCAGATTGTTCATCAAAACTAAATTCGGCAGCAGATTGCTCATCTTCCATCGATAACTCTGCTATTGGCTCATCAGCATCATCATCAGCCATTGGCATAGCTTCAAAGTCCATCGACTCTGATTCAAAGCCCAATTCTTCGTCGTGAGCGATCGCTGATTTATCATCGAAGCCTAATTCTTCTGCTGGCTCTTCTTCTAAATCGGAATCTTCCATGAATAGCTCATCAGAATCTTCATTAGGAACGTCTTGACTCGTATCTAGTTCAGTCGGCTCGAATGTTCCAATTAATTTGTCCGCCATTTCTAGAGCAGAGATTTCTTCGCTCTGATTAAATTCAGATAAATCTGCTGAATTAGCAAAAGGATTGATATCCGCTGTTAGATTTTCTGTAATCTCTTCTATTTCTTCTACACTATTGTTAAATGTCTCTGACTCTAGTGAAGTTTCTTGAAAAGATTGTTCTTCAATTGGAGCAATTACCTGTTCTAATATTTCATTTTCAACAGTGAGGTTTTCAAATTTTGAGTTTAAATAATCATTTTTTATTTCTAAATCTTCTTTATGATCTTCTAAACCAAAGGTATTTTGTTCATCAGATTCATATTTTGTCTCAAGCTCCTGTTTTTCATTATTTAGATCGGCAGCAGGATCATCCCATAACTGATTTTGTTCTGTTGGCAATGAACTAACATCAGTTTCTACTATCTGCATTTCATCTGTTTGGTAAGTAACAGATTGATCTAATATTCCTTCTTGACTATCAAGTTCTGTTACTCGATGATCTAATTGCTTTTCTTCTTGATTTTCATCAGATTTCTTTTTGCTGCTAGTTACTAATATTCCAGCAACGCTAGCTACGGAAGTAGTCGCACCTACACCGATCAGGGCTTTTTTCAGACTTTCCCCTGCGAACATTCCAGCAAGTACGCTTACGCTACCAAAAGCAAGGGAAATTAGCAGAATTTTATTAACAACTTTGGCTGATTTCATTTTATGTAAATTCAATATAAGTTAACTTATGAAAGAAGTTATGTTTTCAGGCTAGTAGATGATTTCAACTACTTTACGGCGCGTTCTGGGTAAGAATCTTCTTACAAGGCGCGTTTTGAGTAAGAGTACTCTTACTCAAAAGCCGCCGCCAAAAGCCATCTTACTTTGGTAAGCACCGCAACCAAGGGTTAATGAATTCTGAAATACGAGAACTTCCTTAGCCTTATGTTTAAGAGTTCCCAAATACCCGCTCAAAAGTAACAGTTTGCCATTTGACTGTCCAGTATGTAACTACAGATGATCGCACTTGTGATCAAAACTTGACAAATTTTTTATTTACACAGGAAAACATACAGTGACCAGTTGCTAGTCAAAATTGATGGTTTTTAAGTTTATTTTGATGCTAATTTGTTACATTAATATTTCAATTTTTTTGGAAAGTATAAACAAACGCCGATCATTTTTGATCGCGACGTAACAACTATATTTCCAGCAATTATTGAGCGAGACAAATCAGTTTAAGATGGTAAGATTGTAATAAAACTTAATACTTGCATTTAGTTATGGCAGCAAAAGTCGAAATATATACTTGGAGTCGTTGTCCGTTTTGTATCCAAGCAAAAGGACTATTAGACCAAAAAAGAGTTGAGTATACAGAATATTGTATTGATGGTGATGAAGATGCTAGAGACAAAATGAGATCTAGAGCTAATGGCAGATCGACCCTGCCACAAATTTTTATTGACGATCGCCATATTGGCGGATGTGATGATCTTTATGCTCTAGAAAGCAAAGGAGAATTAGAAGCTCTACTGTAGAAAAGCTTACTTTAGTAAAATAGAAGCAGATTAGTATCAGTAATCAGTAATTAATGCACGCATTATCAATTCCTACTTGGGTAGTTCATGTCTCTAGCGTCCTGGAATGGGTTGCTGCGATTTATTATATTTGGCAGTATGGAAAAGTTACAGGCGATCGCTCTTGGTATAACTTATCTTTTGCGATGTTACCAGCTTTAGTTAGTGCTATGTGTGCCTGTACCTGGCACTTTTTTGACAATACCCAATCTTTAGACTGGCTTGTGATTTTTCAAGCAGCAATGACGGTGGTGGGAAATTTTACCGTATGTATTGCAGCCTGGGGAATCTGGCGTAATGGGTCAGAGAGACTCCGCCTTGGAACGACGGAGCTTCCTCTGACTTCGTCAAAGTCAGCACAGCATGAGACACAGGTAGTTGAACATGAATAAAGAAAGCTTGTTTGCTATTTCTTTGTTTCCCTATCTGGGTTTCTTGTGGTTTATGACTCGCTCAGGCAAAACACCTCGTTTAGCTTTAGTTGGTTTTTATGTGCTGTTGATTTTTGTGGCGGTGACAATTCCTGCGGGAATTTATGCTCAAGTACATTATGGAAAAGAATTGGCGAATGTAGATTGGCTACATGGTAGTGCAGAACTATTTTTAACTTTGTCGAATATTCTCGTAGTTTTAGGCTTTCGTCAGGCAATTATTGAGCAGAAAAATAAGTTAAACAAGTGATGTTGGGTAGCAGCTAAGTAGGTGGGTGTAATTAAATTGGAAATGAGGTTAGGGAGTAACAAGTAACAAGTAACAAGTAACAAGTAACGAGTAACGAGTAACGAGTAATATGCGGAGCGGTATACCACGGCATTTGCGAAGCTTATCCTAAAGGACTAGCTTCGCGTCGTCCTTTAGGACGAGTAACAAATAGCTCTAAGGGTAGGGGTTTGATCAATTATTTTGCCTACCTACTTAATTAGTTGGAAACGATTAGCGATCGCGTCTCAATTTAGTCAGACATCCTCTAAAACCATCAGAGTTATATCAGCTTGGAATAAAATCACCAGTAACATTGATTTAGATCGTGCCGTTTTCAAAAGCAAATGTCGAAAATATGATCGAATAACTTATTTGATCATCGACTATGAAAAACTCTAATTTTGCCGTCAAGATATTATCAAGCACTCTGTTTATCTTCCCTACATTAATGATATCTATGATGCCAGTAAATGCAGCGCCCGATTTGTGTAAAGACTCAGCTATTACAGTTAAAGAAAAAGATTCTGTAGATATACCCCAAAATATTTACTCCCTACAATCGAAGCTAGAAATTTACAGCGAAAACCTAAGCCAACTAAATAGTCAGAACAATTTATATTTTAACTCTGGAGATACTAGCACCGTCTCCCAATATAATAAGAATGTTAATGAGAGCGACGAGTTGTCAAAACAATATGAAAATCAAAGAGATTCATATAATACTATGATTAACTATCTTTCTCCTTCTACCAACATTGTTTTGATGAATTGTTTGAATAGCGAATTGATAAGTTTAGAGATAAATACATCTAGTCTAAATAGTGATAATCTGAACAGTAAAACAGACAATTTAATTTAAAATATAATTGGTTTGGAAGCAAATATACACAACTGAAAATAAATCAAAATATCAATTTTTAATAGCTTTACATTCCAGTTTCTATGGTTTTGTAGAGCTATTTATTTTTACATCAACTGATTTTCTTGTCTCAGATAGGCTTCAATTAAAAAATTCAAATTGCCATCCATTACGTCGTTAATATCAGTTGTCTCAGTTTCAGTGCGTAAATCCTTGACCATTTGATAGGGATGAAAAACATAGTTACGAATTTGATTTCCCCAAGCAGCTTCGACAATATCACCGCGAATTTCGGCAATTTCCTGCGCTCGTTGTTCTTCCGCAATAATCAGTAGTTTGGCTTTTAAAAGAGCTAAGGCGCGTTCTTTATTTTGCAATTGCGATCGCTCTTCCGTACAACGCACAGCAATTTTAGTCGGTAGATGAACGATTTGCACCGCTGTTTCGACTTTATTTACATTTTGCCCTCCAGCGCCACCAGAACGAGAGGTTTTGATTTCTAAATCTTTGTCGGGAATTTCTAACTTTAGTGCTTCATCGCCTAAATTGGGCATCACTTCCACCCCAGCAAAGCTAGTTTGTCGCTTACCGTTGGCATTATAAGGAGAAATTCTAACGAGGCGGTGAGTACCTTTTTCCCCTTTTAAATAGCCATAGGCATAACGTCCTTCAATTTCTAAAGTAGCGGATTTAATTCCTGCTTCATCTCCAGCGGAAGACTCGGCTAAACGCACTTTGTAGCCTTCTTTCTCTGCCCAGCGGGTGTACATTCGCAGCAACATTTCTGCCCAATCTTGAGCATCAGTCCCCCCAGCACCAGCATTAATAGTTAATACTGCGCCTTTGGTGTCATAAGTGCCAGATAAAAGCTGCTGGAGATCCCATAGTTCTAACTCTTGGTTTAACTGTTCTAGGCTAGTTTGAGCCTCTGTAGCCAGGGATTCATCTAATTCTAATTCTAATAATTCAGCGATCGCCTTAGCGTCTTCTAAGATATTTTGCCAGCGTTGATACTGCTCTAAACTAGACTTTAAATCATTTAATTCTTGTAAAACTTGCTGTGCTGTAGTTTGATCGTCCCAAAATTGAGGCTGTGCTGCTCTTTGCTCTAAATCTTGAATTTTAGCCGTAATTGCAGGAGGGTCAAAGATATTCCTGAGTTTTACTCAGGCGTAAGGCGATCGCTTCGATAGTGCGCTTTAATTCGGATACTTCCATGATAGGAATTAGTTACTGTTAGCTATTTAATTATTAAATATTAAGTTATTAATTTTCAATTAAGTTAAGGTATTGACCTTCCAATAAAAAAGCTCCTTGAACAAAACGGATTCCATAATAACCCCCAGGGCGACGATCTAAAATAGTGCCTGCTTCGCCAATGGCTAAAACATCAGGCGATCGCAACATGGGCATTGGTTCGGCAGTTTTAACATAAGTAGGTAGGGCTATAATCTTAACGCGATCGCCTACCTTAAAATTCATCAACTCATTATCCATTAGTACCTAAGCAAAATTTATGGTGTCAAGAGTAAAAAAGCTAGAGCAAAATCACCGTCCCGCATATCGTTGTTCTGCCCAAGGTTCGCCTCGCATATGGTAGCCATTTCGTTCCCAAAATCCTGCTTCATCGTGGTCTAGAAACTCAATCCCGTTAATCCACTTGGCACTTTTCCAGGCGTAGAGATGAGGCACAACCGAGCGTAAAAGACCACCATGATCGGCAGGTAAAGGTTCGCCGTTTAGAGTATGAGCCAAAAAGTTTTCTGGTCGAGCAAAGTCTTCTAAACTTAAGTTGGTCGTATAGCCACCGTAACAATGTTGTAGAACATGAGTCGCCTTGGGGTCTATCTCCAGCGTATTAAATAAGTCAGTAATTTTAACTCCTATCCAGGTAACGTCTAGCTTCGACCAGCGAGTTACACAGTGAAAATCGGCGGTAAATTCTTGCTGGGGCAAGTTCATCAAATCTGACCAGTCAAAAGATTTATCTTTTACTAGTCCCCATACTTTAAGTAGCCACTGCTCCTGACTCACCTGGGGAGTTTCGCCATAGGAAAGCACAGGAAAACCCTTGGCTAAATATTGACCAGGAGGAACGCGATCGCTTTGAGCGGGTTCTGGTTTCTCAAAAAATTTTCTCGGCATAACTTATAATCATCGACATTAAAAACAAAGAGGAGTATTTAATACTCTTAGATTAACAATAGCTGTACCTCTACTGTGAATTAAACTTTAAAATGGCTTGATTAAAAATTGTTTTGCGGAATTTGATTTTTTGAATAGCTAACTCAGCAGTTATAGCCATCGAACAATAGATTAAGACATCTCCTAGTCCCTTTGCGTCTTTGCGCCTTTGCGCGAGATAAAGTTTTTATTGTCCTAACCTTTACTTCGACTGCTATACCAAAATCTAGCTTGAGAAGGATAGTAAAAGTGAAACCAAATTGTTTAAATAATTCATAGTAATTAATATTGGGAAAACTATGGCTACAGGAATGATGGTCGAGGGAAAATGGACTAACGAAGAGTACAAACAAGATCGATCAGGACGTTTCCTTCGTAATCCGACTACCTTCCGCAATCACATTACTGCTGATGGATCGAGTGGTTTTCCTGCTGTTGCCAATCGCTATCATCTTTATGTCTCCTATGCCTGTCCTTGGGCGCATCGCACTTTAATTATGCTTCAGTTGAAAGGGTTAACTGAGGCAATAAGCATTTCCGTAGTCGATCCCCTGATGGCGGAAGATGGTTGGTCATTTTCCGACTTTCCTGGAACAGTTCCCGATACGGTTAATCATGCTCGGTATTTAAGGGAAGTATATGCGATCGCCGATGCTAAATATACTGGTAGGGTGACAGTACCAATTTTATGGGATAAGCAAACTGCATCTATTGTTAACAATGAGTCTCGCGAAATTATTCGCATGTTTGATACCCAGTTTGGAGACATAGCTCAAAACCAAATCAATCTATATCCCGAGCAATTGCAAGAGAAAATAGATCGGGCGATCGACGATATCTACGATCCCATTAATAATGGAGTCTATAAAGCTGGATTTGCCAAATCCCAAGAGGCTTATGAAGAGTCGGTCAAAAAGTTATTTGTCGCTTTAGATTACTGGGAAGAAATCCTAGCAAAACAAGATTATTTGTGTGGAGACAGTTTAACCGAAGCAGATATTTGTCTGTTTACTACCCTCTTTCGTTTTGATGCAGTTTATTATGTACATTTCAAGTGCAATCTGCGTCACATTTGGGACTATCCGAATTTGTGGAATTATGTCAAGAAAATTTATCAGCATCCTGAAGTGAAAGCTACCTGCAATCTTGAACATATCAAGCTGCATTATTATCAAAGCCATCCCCACATTAATCCTAGTGGTATAGTTCCCTACGGGCCAGCGATCGAGTTTACTTAACAAATCTCTATTTATGCCAGGTTAAGCATAAAATTGCCATAAAAATTGAGTGCGAATCTACAAGGAAACACACCCATTATTTTATCGATTTACCTGTCAACGTTGGCACAGCAAAATCTATTCTTCGTTATCCTCTTCATCATCTTGAGGATAGACAAAACTATTGGAACGTCCAGATAAAACTGATTTGCCTAAAGACAAAGCTTTTTGAGCTTCTACTGCTGCTTTACGCTTCCAAACCGCTTTACGACTATCACGTTTCGATTTAGAAGTTTTCTTCTTGGGAACTGCCATAATTATTACTTAATTTAATTAATTTAGAAAGACAACCTTACTATTGTAATGGTTCTGTTCCAAAAAGCTAGAGCATTTGACCAGGAAATAAGCTCATTGCTCCAACAAACTGGGTTTCATCAGCTTCAGTCGAGTCTAAAAACTTTTGGTTAACAATCTCTCTAAACTCTTCTAAGTCTGTTCTCCAGTAATTCAGAAAGTTAGTCATCTGAGTTATCTTACTAGATTGTGCTTGGTTTAAATTCACGTTGTAATTAAAGTTACCTGAAAATAAAACCGCTGCTATGGGAGTTTCTTGGGGTTTCTGTAATTTCGCCTCAGAAATACTAATCGTCATTTGGCATCTTTCCAGTTGATACATCAGATTGATCCCAGCCTGTAGGGGGGCGTTGCCAATATATTTCCAGCCACCTGAACCAAGCAAAGATTCAGTGATATATTGACGCACTGCTTGAGGGGCATTAGGAAAAGGAAGCAATATTTTGGGACTAAAGCTTAAGCCCATATATTCAGCATGAGGCAATTTCTCCAGGTATTTTTCTGCCACCCGATTAATTGTTATGTCCTGCCACTGTTTGTTATGAAGAGATTCACTCAGGCTAATCGTGCGCGGTTGAGCAGTAATGCCCACACCGTTAATAAAATTTAATTGAGCAAAATTAGGATTTACTATTGGTGGTTTAGCTAATTCCCAATCTTGGGGAATAATGCCGCTAAATTTGAGAAAATCTTGACTTATCATTGTTGGAATTAAATCCTGGGCAGCAATGACCAGAGATATTTCTTCAATCGATTGAGTCTTGCTTGCTGAATTAACTACGGATGCTATGTCTGCTGTTGTCATGAGGATTTAGTCAGCCAAAACTGCCAATTAAGTTGTACAGTCATTTCCTGGCGAAACTATCTAATAACAATGTAAATCTTAATCAAATGATTTAATCGAAAGTTCAGGAGAATGACTATAAATTAATTTGCCCAAAAGAGCAGCAAAATACACCACCAGCTCAGATCGCCTTAGCTGACTTTGGCACTACCTCAAAATTAGCTACTTTCTAGCTGATACTTAGTTAGTCTTTAACTGGTTTGGTTTAGCCTGGCTATTACTCAAAGGCTCTGGTGTACCTTCAGTCTTAATTGATTCCTGTTTGAGTGTTGCCACTGCTTTGGCGTATTGAGGATCGGCTGGCGTTGCCACTAAAGCTGGATTCGTGCTGAGATTAATTTGATCTTGACGGCTTAAGTCAACCCTAATATCGGGTGCAATCCCTTTTTTGTTGATATCAACCCCGCTAGGTGGATAATAATGAGCGATCGTTACCGCTAAACCTGAGCCATCAGAGAGGGAGTGAACTGATTGCACAGTTCCTTTTCCATAGGTACGACTGCCAACTACTTTCGCTCGATTATTCTCTTTTAACGCCCCTGTTAGAATCTCACTGGCACTAGCAGAATAGCCATCAACCAAAACTACCAAGGGTAAGTCGGTTAACGCCTGACCATTAGCGGAAAATTGTTCATTGCCCCCTTTGCGGTCAATGGTAGAAACGATCGCTCCTTGAGACATCCACATCCGCGCAATTTCGACACCCGAGAACAATAAACCCCCTGGATTGCCCCGTAGGTCTAAGATAAAGCCAGAAGCGTCTTTTTTGCTGAGATCGGCGATCGCTTTTTGCATTTGTTCGGCAGCATGGGAGCTAAATTCATCTAGCTTGATATATCCCACTTTAGAGCCTTGCTCTTGATTAAGGGTATAGCTTACCGAAGGTAACTCAATTTGCGCTCTGGCGATCGCTACTTCAAATTCAGGTTTGTTTTCACGGGCGATTTTCAGCTTAACTTTTGTACCCAGTTCTCCTTTAATTTGCGCCGAAGCCTGTTCTAAGGTCATTGACTCGGTGGGTTTACCATCAATACTGACAATATGATCTCCCGCCTTTAATCCCGCTTCGATTGCGGGAGAATTAGGAATTGGCTCAATTACCGTAAGTTTCTTGGTTTTTTGACTAATTCCTAGCTGAATGCCGATCCCTGATAGCTCTCCTGAAGTTTGACTAGTTAAATCTGCATATTCTTGTGGATCGAGAAATCTAGTATAGGGGTCTCCTAAACTTTCCAGAGATTTGCGAATTGCTTGATAGGCAGATTTTTGATCGGTGTAGTTTGCCTTGAGTAATTCTTGTCGCTTCACCTGCCAATCAGTGTGATTAAAATCAGGATCGACAAACTCCCCGCTAACAATTTGCCAAACCTCATCGACAACATTTTTCGGGCTATCTTCTAGGGTTGCTGAAGCGGGGGAAGTACTTTGAGAAAACATTGTGGATGTGAGCGCCATTGCTGTCAAAAGCTTAATCGTTCCTGAGAAGTAGTTTTTGACATTGAGTAATTGAGAAATAGCACTAAAACGTCCAGAAGAATAATTCATGAGCAATAGTTATAAAAGGTAATTACAGTGAAACCGCTAGAAATAGATGAGGTAGATATTTCACGAGCAAGCTAGACAATTGATGACAATTTGGTTTTTACTTAGATTTTTACTTATTTTAAAAGTAATTCTAGTAATAGGGGGGAAATTTGCTAAAAATAAGATTAATAATTAGTCAGGGTTTGCCAAACCAGTTCGTTAGCGACTTTAGATCGATCTTCATAGTACAAAAGTCTATCTCTTCTATTATGTATAATATTTTGCGGTTATAACCGACTTAAACCTGTAGTACATTATCCTTAACATTGAATTGTTGAAGCGATAAAATCGAGCATGATTTGACGATGAACATCTCCCAAGGGTTTATTAGCGATCGCTTTAGGGGAATAGGCAAATCCCTGATGAATCTCTTCTGGAGTCAATAACTTAAGATCCCAGCCTTCATTCAGGACTAATTCTGACACGGGGATTGTCAAGGGACAAGAAAATATATGGCGAATATAGTTACCTATCTGATTAGAACAAAACTTAGTTAAAACGGGAGCGGAATAATTAATTTCTTCTATTAATTCTCTTTTGAGGGCAATTTCTGGTTCTTCGCCTGGTTCGATATGACCACCAAAAAAACCCCAAACTCCTGGATAAGCAATGGTAGGAATATCATCGCGCAACTGCATTAGATATTTACCATCTTGATAAATAATTGCGATTGCCACGGAGATTAACTGAGTTTGGGAAACATAATTCATAAAATTTAGCTAATTTTTCTCTTTAATTTAGTTAATTTAGCAACACAGAGGGCAACTTTACTTTATGGTTAGTTTAAAAGTGCGTTCTCATAATTTATTCTGGAATAGAAGACAATCGCTCTAGCTCAACTAGATAAAAGTCACCTAATTCTTGTTCAGCTATGGGTAAGCTTTGATACTCAACCTTGCCTTTAATGTTAATCTGTTGATTTGACTGAGGAATTTGAGTTGTCACCACCCAAATTTTTCCCGTAGCGTCTTCAATTTGATAGGCTGCATTGCCTAAAAACGGAGCTAGACGAACTACTTTTCCCGTCAGATAAACCGTTTTACCAACTTTTTCAGGTGATTCTTTGATCGTAATTACAGGAGTTCGACAACCGACTAAGCTTGCTAGCAATGTAACCCCAAGGCTAATTTGCTTGAGTCTGACGAAAAACGATCTAAACCTTGAGTGAGAAATTAACATGAGTTATTTGTCTACCAGCGATCGACCTCCAGCTTAACTTTTTTGAATTATTAAAATTACCTATGTCTGCTGCCAACCCTTGTCTACTCGACGGTAAAGCCTTAGCCCAAAAAATTCAGCTAGAGCTAAAAGAGCAAATAACTCAGCTAGAGCCAAATATTAATCGTCCCCCTGGACTAGCGGTATTAATGGTGGGAAATAACCCTGCCAGCGCCGTCTACGTCCGCAATAAAGAAAAAGCTTGTCAAAAGGTAGGAATTGCTTCATTGGGAGAGCATTTTCCTGAAAATGTAACTCAACAGGAATTAGAACAGGCGATCGCACGCTTAAACCAAGACGATCGCGTAGACGGTATTTTGGTTCAATTGCCCTTACCTTCTCACTTAGATTCGATCTCTCTACTCCACTGTATCGATCCTGATAAAGATGCCGATGGTTTGCATCCTGTTAATTTGGGTAAGCTAGTCCGTGGGGAAACTGGCTTGCGTAGCTGCACTCCTGCTGGAGTAATGAGGCTTTTACATGAATATAATTTACCCCTAGAAGGCAAGAAGGCTGTGGTGATTGGGAGGAGTATTTTAGTCGGCAAACCGATCGCCTTAATGTTGTTAGAGCAAAATGCTACTGTAACTATGGCTCATTCTCGTACTCCAGATCTTGGTGCAGTCTGTCGAACAGCAGATATTATTGTCGCTGCCGTCGGTAAACCAGAAATGATTACTCAGGAGATGGTTAAACCAGAGGCAATTGTCGTTGATGTAGGAATCAACCGAGTGGATCTGGCGCAGGGAAAATCAAAGTTAGTCGGCGATGTGGCTTTTGAATCTGTATCACAAGTAGCTAGTTATATTACCCCCGTACCTGGAGGAATTGGCCCGATGACGGTAGCCATGTTATTGAGTAACACGGTAGAAAGTTATGCTCACAAATGATTACTAATTATTGATTACTGATCTCACGGGGTGACAAGGTACTGGAATGGAAGATGAACAGTAGGATATAGCAGTGAGATGGTAAGAAAAAGGGAGCAAACTAGTTGAGAATACTCCCTAATCAAAAATGTTGCCAGAATTTTATCACAAATGTATTTCACAGTTATTAACTCCAAGACAATATGCAACTTTGAGAATAATCGTACTAATCTTACAAAGCTATAGAACAATTCAAATAGAAAAACTAGCTTCCATCCTACCTATTCCAATCAAATATGAAAGTCGTCGCCGTCACATTCAAAGATTTTTAGTTCTACCACAGTTAACAACTGGATGTATCTGGTTTCCCATTATCAAAAAATGGTTAAAAATCAATCAAAGCAGCAAGAAAATTTGCTATCTGGCGATCGATAGAACAAGATGGCAAGAAAGAAATTTATTTGTAGTCAGCTTAATCAAAAATAAGAGAGCCATCCCTTTAAATTGGATATTACTTCCTAAGCTCGGCAATAGTAATCTTGCCGAGCAAAAAAGATTGCTTAAATCAGTCTTGAGATTATTAAAGGGATACCAAGTAATAGTAATTGGAGACCGAGAATTTGGTAATATTAATTTAGCAAATTGGCTATCAAAGCAAAACTGTCAATACGTTTTAAGAACTAAAAGTAATAAATATATTCAACTAGCAACAGGAGCAGCACAGCAGATATTATCTCTAAGATTAAAACCAGGTAAATCATTTTATTTAAAACAACGTGAGTTCGACAGAATTAAAAGATAGCTGATGGCAAAGCAGGCAATCCTTTAGGCTTCAAATCAAGAGAAGGTTTTTTCGGCAAATAAGTATATGCAATCAAGCCAGAGAAAAGATTAACCATAAAATTCCAAACACTTCTATGTCTTGAATGTTCGATTTGAGAAATGTTTTTCAATTGATCGTTTACAGTTTCAATCAAAGAGCGTTTTCGTAACAGAATTTTGTCCATCAACTTGACTAGCTGTTGTTTCATATTTTTCTTACGTCTGGTAATAAGCTGTAATCCTTGCTTATAGAGCTGTTCAAAAAGAGATTGAGAAATGTAACCTCGATCTCCAAACAATTTGCCAACTAGATCTTGAGTCATGTCTGGTACTGGTTTACGATCATCTACATTTCCAGGGGTCAATTTGAAAGCCAAGAGTTCACCCCGATCATTGATAATTAAATGGAGCTTAAATCCGTAATGCCAAGCTATGGAGTTCTTACTCCACCCGACTAATCCTTCAAAGACTTTGTGAGAGTAGCTACGACAGGGACAACAGACTTCTATTGGAGTTGAATCGATAAAGCTAATACCTGTAATTTCCCCTTTCCTAGTTTGTAGAAAACAGCACAGTAACATCATCGACCAGGGCATTAACTCGACAAAACGGTTGTAACTAACTAGTTTTGGGAATGCTTTGTGCCAATGAGGTTTTACCTGTAAGGTGTAAAATTCTTTAAATGTTCTGTAACCACTGCCATGAAAGGCAATCACAATCGTCATTACTTCACTTAAACTCATTCGCGAGCGGCATCTTTTTTCGCCAGCGATCGCAGTTAACTGAGGAATGGAATGACAATATTGTTCAAAACTGCGATAAAAATCATCTACATCACAAAAAATTTCGGTAAGATCGAGACGAGAATTTAATTCCATGGCTGAGAAAGGACTTGTCCGCATCTGCTGAAATACTACTTTTAGCATAAGTCTCAGTCTTTTATTTGCTCCAGAATTTTTCGTCGAACTCACGTTAAAACAAGTAAAATTTACTAAGCAACCAAATATGGCTAGAGTAAATATTGCTGGTTATTGGAGTAGAACAACATCAGATAAAAGAAAAAATGAAGGATGGTATTTAATCAATAATTTGCCCAATTTAGAACAAACAATATCTGCTTATAAGAAACGAATGGGCATTGAAGCAATGTTCAAAGATTGTAAGTCGGGTGGTTATAATTTAGAGAAGTGCCAAGGAAAAGATCATCGTTTATTATCTCTAATTTTACTAATAGCGATCGCCTACACTTGTGCAATAACAAAAGGAGAAAGAATTGCCTTCCAAGGAGTCAAAGAATATATTTGTCGCTTACAAGAGAAGGTGAGAAAAAATAAAAGACACAGCAATTTTTGGATAGGTTTATACGGAAGTTTGTGGATTGAAAATTTCCAAATGTGTCATCATTGGCTCGACAAGTTAATGATACTGACTCCCAACAAACTACCTTTTTACCGACAGGGGATGAGAGCTAAAAAGCTTATTCTCTCAACTTTTTGAGTGTGTTGTCACCCCCTGAGATTACTGATTACTGAATCGTTCATTGTTAATTGCTCACTGTGACGTGAGCTTGCGAACTAATCCTTTAGGACTCATTGCTCATTGTTAATTGTTCATTGCTCAAAAGGCTTGAATCCATTCTTTGATTTCATATTCAGTCCAGATGCCGTTTTGCCAATAGGGATCTGATTCAACTAACTGACGGACGGTATCTTGTGACTCTGCTTCGTAGATGCCAAAGACCTTGGTATTATCTTTAGTTGGGCCAAGAGTAACTAATATTCCCTGTTCTTTCTGACTACTCAAACCAGCTAAATGTGCTTGACGATAGGGAGTGCGCTTTTCGAGAGCATTTTCGCAATAGCTACCCCACATAATGTATTTGGACATTGTTTTACTTGATGAACAACCTTACTATTATTGACATAAATCTGCACTCCAGTTTTGATTTCCCCGTCCTAATTGACATTTAAACTGTTCTCCAGCCCAAACTATCTGCCATTTTTTAGCAGTTGCTGCACCGTAAGGGGCAAATTCAACCAAATAACGCCTGCTTGCGACAGAATCATCAGCTAAGTTCGTCTGAGTAATAGTTACGGTAGCCAGGTTATCAGGAGCATATTCAACCTCAACTTCTTGTGCTGATGCAGCCACTTCCTTTAAGCCTAATGCCGATAAAGCGATCGCCTGGGGATCTTTGCCAATTGAAACAGGTTTATTAAGTTCAGGTTGGGAGATTTGAATTATTTGGTCGTGTTCTTGATTGATCCAATATTTACTGACGGGAATAGCTCGGTAATTATCTTTGATATTAGACTGTTGCTTGGGTTGAGCATTATCTGCTGACCACAACTCGATTAAAGAATTACGATCTATATGATTATTTACTCTGGCTAAAAGCTGATGCGGACTAAAAGCCATGATGCTGTTTTGTTTTTGTCCCAGTTTAGGGCTATTTCTCAGGGGTAATCCTGTAACCAAACTACTTATAGTTGAAGAATGGAAATTGCCAGCGATTAGTTGACCATTGGCACTAAGACTAAACACCCCATTATTACTATAAAGAGCGTTAGTTTTTCTGGAGATTGTCCCTTGATGCCAATTCCAGACATTTATTTTACCGTCGTAACTACTGCTCACTAATTGTTGACCATTGGGCGTAAATTCTAGTTGAGCAATATTATTAACTTGACCATCTAGGGTTTTGAGTAATTCAGGTTTTGCAGAATTGAGTTGCCACAACTGAATCTGATTGTTTGGCTGTGTCTGTTGTCCGTCTGAAACATTAGCACCTACCGTTGCCATAATACCATCTGGACTAAGAGCGATCGCCTCTACAGATGTGGAAGCAAAACTAAATAACTTTTTGCCGTTAGGAAAACTCCAGGCGGTTATACCATTACCACAAGCACCATAGATAATCTTGCCAGATACATCATATAGAATCTGCCGACAGCCATCTGATTTGGCCAGGTTTAACACTACCTCTCCTGTAGTAACGTCACGTACTATGATTCCTCGATCGGGACGTAGCAACCCTTGACTCCAAGTGGAGGTTGCCAAAAAACGACTGTCAGGACTAAAAGCGATCGCCGTTGGGGCAATTTCTAGTTTTATATCGCTAGCATAATGTCCAGGTAAAACACGCTGAATTTTTCCCGTATTCATGTTCCAGAGGGTGATCTGACTTGCGCCGACGCTAGCGAGTAATTGACCATCAGGACTAAATTTAATCGCGTTTACTGGTGTTGTAGACTCTAAACTACGAGTTAAAACTGCATTCTCCCAGGCTGAAGTTAATTGCTGGCGAGTATTACCTAAAGAGTTATCTGTCTTAGTTTGTGCCTTAATTGACAACTGTAAACTCAAGCAAATGGCGATCGCCACAAAATACTTTAAATAATGTCCATTTTTCATTATTACTCCTACATTTCTCAAACTAATTTGATGATTGCATTGACGATGGGATGATTGGCTTTTTACGTAAACAATATAAAACTAATAAACAGAATAAACCCGTTCCTAGCAAATACTTAATCAGACTGGGAACGATCGGACTAGGAGAAAAGAAACCCTCAATTGTCCCAGCTATAATCAACATCGGCATAATTCCTAATAATAGCTGTGCTGCTTTGCTACTATTGATTTTCAAAGCATCTATTCGGTTATATTTACCAGGAAAGATCATCGCTTTGCCGATTAATAATCCTGCACCACCAGCCAGAAAGATTGCGGGTAATTCTAATGAACCGTGGGGAAAGACAAACGCCCAAAAAGGATAAGCCAAATTGTTTTTGCCAACTAAAGTAGCGATCGCACCGATAGAGAAGCCATTAAAGGCGATGACAAATATAGTATAGAGTCCTGCGGTAATACCTCCAGCGATCGCGCCAAAAGCAACCGACAGATTATTAATGGTAATATTGCTCGAAGCTAATGGTTCAGTACCCACTATCGAACCCATCCACAATTCTCCGTCTTCTTCCACAATTTTAATGATACTGTCAGGAACAGTAATGGCAATAAAAGTCGGATCGCGCCAACCATACCACCAGGCGATCATCGCCGTGAGCAAAAAAATAACTGTGGCGATCGCAATATAAGCCCAGGTATCCTGTACCACCTGCGGAAAACCCCAAAGATAAAACTCCTTGACCTGTTGCCATTCCTGACGCTGAGAACCTTGATATATTTGGTTATAACCACGAGCCGTCAGCTTTTGTAAATCTTGGGTCAAAATATTGCCAACTTTGTTAGTCCTCGCCCTAGCTAAATCTGCTGAAACCGAACGATACAGGCTCGCTAAATCCTTAATTTCCGTAGCAGATAAAGATTTAATCCCTTGCTTTTCTACTTGCTGTAGCAACCCGTCCAAACGCTTCCAGTTTGGTTCTCTTCTGGCAATCCAACGTTGAACATTCATCTTGTTACACTTAAAACTAGATCAGTTATAGCAAAAGGAAACCTTGAATGATTTTCTAAAGAATTCCCTAAAGGGCGACACGGAGTTAGTACCCTTGCGGTATACACCTTCGGATAAGCTGACGCGTCGAGACAAGAGTTAAAGCGATCGCATTTTAATTAATGAAATTAATGCTTTTTACAATGAGTGTTATCAAAGGTCAAAATCTAGTTCGATTAGAAAATAGCATTTCTGAAACAAACTTAGTAGCAATAATTAGGCAAGAGCCTGCTGAAATTATTGGCTCCAATAAGCTTGAATTTCGCCAAAGTTTTGATGATTTGGATTATTTGGTTTTTGCTGTCTTATCTTTACTTTCAGGCGATCGCATTGGTTTAATTCGTCACGATAATTCTCCCTCTTCTGGCACAGAAATTTGTGTAAGGCATAATCAAGAAAACATCCCAGCAGTTCTTTTTAAAGCTCTTACCAAAATGAATCTTACCCTCAACGATCTCACTTGGATTGATCCAGAGTACGAACAGCAGTTACGAATCAATACTGTTCTTTAGAGCCAGCATCTGCGTCAATCAACAAATTGCGTGAAGACTTAAGTAATTTCTTGTTTCAGTGGCATGGTAATAAATATCCGATTATACAAGTGTTGGCTTGCTAGAAATTATCGAACTCACGTTTGCTTAATAGCACAAAACAAGTTCATCTGAACTAAAAAAGGCGCTAAAATATACAAGGCAAAAGCATTTGATTATTCATGTCCGATTTAATACTTTTTTGGCATCGTCGCGATTTACGCATTTCTGATAACCTAGGCTTAAGCACCGCAGCAGAGCAAAGTAACAAGGTAGTTGGTTTATTTTGTTTAGATCCCAATATTTTGGATGGTGATGCTATCGCACCAGCTAGAGTTACCTATATGATTGGCTGTTTAAAAGAATTGCAGTCAAGTTATCAACAGCTTGGTAGTCAATTATTAATTATCCAGGGTGAACCTGTTAAAGTCATTCCCCAGTTAGCTAGCGCACTCCAGACAAAAGCTGTTTTCTGGAATTTAGATGTTGAACCTTATGCTCAAGAGCGCGATCGCCAGGTTAAAGAAGCGATCGCCGAATTAGGAATTGACACCCAGAACTTTTGGGATCAGCTATTACACGCTCCAAGAGAGATTTTAACTAAGTCTTCCTTACCTTACAAAGTCTACACTCCATTTTGGCGTAGCTGGAACAGCGCAGCTAAACCAGAGGTAGTAAAAGAAATTAAACAGCTCAGTGGGTTATCGGAAACTGAAATCAAAACAGCCGAAAAAGTAGGAGCGATCGCCTTGCCTTCTGCCAAGGATCTAGGTTATGAATGGGATTCTCCTTTATTAGTAGCTCCAGGAGAAACCGCAGCTAAAGAAAAGCTGGCAGAATTTTGCGATCGCACGATCTATTGTTACGATGAAGAACGCAATTTTCCCTATATTGATGGTACATCCCAGTTAAGTGCTGCGCTCAAGTTTGGGGCGATCGGCATTCGTACTGTCTGGCAAGCAACCCTAGAAGTTGCTCAAAATTGTCGGAGTGATGAAGCTAAAGAGAGTGTCACAACCTGGCAAAAAGAATTAGCTTGGCGAGAATTTTACCAGCACTGTATGTTTTTCTTTCCTGAATTAGCTAAGGGTGCATATCGTGACGAATTTAAAGACTTTCCTTGGGAGAACGACGAAACTAAATTTAAAGCCTGGTGCGAGGGGAAAACAGGCTATCCTATTGTTGATGCAGCCATGCGCCAGTTAAACGAAATAGGCTGGATGCACAACCGTTGTCGTATGATTGTTGCTAGTTTCCTGACTAAAGATCTAATTATTGACTGGCGTTGGGGCGAAAAGTATTTTTTACAGAAACTCTACGATGGTGATTTATCTAATAATAATGGCGGTTGGCAGTGGAGCGCATCTAGCGGGATGGATCCTAAACCCTTAAGAATCTTTAATCCTGCCTCCCAAGCTGCTAAATTTGACCAGGATGGAGAGTATATTCGTCAGTGGGTACCAGAAATAAGCTCACTGGATACTGAGTACTTAGTCACAGGTAAAATTCCACCCTTAGAAAGAGCAGGTACAGGTTATCCTGAGCCTATTGTGGATCATAAAGTACAGCAACGGAAGTTTAAAGCATTGTACCAGCAACAAAAAAATTAACATTAGATAAGCTAAAAGCGCGATCGCGACCAATATTTTGTCAATTGAATCGCGGTTTGGTAAGGTATCAAGTACCAAACTTACACAAAAATACTTAAGGAATACTTAACGCTAACATTATGAGTAAATTATTAATCGCAATTTTTATGTCAATACTACTTTTTGCTTGTAGTGATGAAGGCTCAAGCAATAGTGGTAGCAACGGTGCTGACGCTGCTGACGGTGCTGCCAGTGTTAATAGTGCTGTTGAAAGTGAAAATAGCACTAATAATCTTGATGAACTTGATGGGGGAGCAGATAATAACGCTATTAATACTGATGAACCAGAAGGAGTCGTTATCGATGGCAATTTAGATTCGGGTAGTATAGATGGAACTAATCTCGATGATAGTGATAGTTCTATTGATAGTGATAGTTCTATTGATAGCGACAGTTCAACCGATAGTGATAGTTCTAGCGCTAGTGACAGTTCTATTGATACTACTAATAATATTAATGAGATTAATGATGATGTGAATGATATTAATGATACTAGTACTAATTAACAGCTATTTAACTAGTAATTAAACAGCAAATTTACTGAATATTTTGCTTAAAACTAAACCTAAGGGCAATTTTTAATCTCATCATACCCTAGCAGCGATCTCGCAGGATAGACAGAGCCTAATCGCCATTTAATTGAGCTATTGAACAATAGATAATTATCTGGCTTAAAAAAGGACTAGATGTCACTACACCATAGTCCTTTCTTGCTGAAATTGTTAATTAAATCTAGCTATTAGGTACAGTATTTACCGCAGTTGCACCTTCTACTCCCTTGGCTACCTGTTCTGCTTGAGCAAGAACACCTTCCGCGTCAGGATTATATTTTAAAACGACAGTGCTACCTGTTTGAGCAACCCATAGACCAACGGTATCGTCAATTCCAGCTTGATCTAATGCTAGAGCTACTCGTTTAGCTAAACCGCTTTCATCAAACTGACCATCTAAACCAACTTTTTCAGGGGCAATACTTTTGTCTTTTGATGCTGCTGCTACGGCAACTTTACCTGTACTTTGTGCTTTTTCTTCTTCTTTTTTACCGAATAGTTTGCTTAGAAAACCCATGTTTCAAATTCCTCTTAGTTTATCTTCAAAAGCACAATCGTGTTTTTGTACTTTGGTGAAAGTATAGAGTCCACATGTTAAAACCCAGTGAATAACTAACAAAGACTTTAGATTTATTTGCTCAGTTTTTTTGAGTCATTTGACCTAGATATTTCTGTAAAGAAGGAGAAAAGACTTCGTATATGAGGGTTAAAGGTTGGCGATCGTGCCAAAATAGATAGTGACGACCCCAAAATGGTGCTTTTTGCCCAAATGCTGTTTCTAATTCGGCACAATGACCACAATAAATTCCGCGCACATCTCGATATAGCTCTGTGTGTAAATCCGTAAGACTCCGCCATACAGGTAAAGAACGATTCTGGAGATAATCATCGACATTACTACCGTTCCACCAAGAAGCAGCATAAGCTAATCTTTGACCTGATGCAGTGCGTAGCCATACCTGTCTTCGTAATCGGGGTTCGGTGATGAATTTAATTTCTGCTGGCGCACCATCATCTTTTGTGCCAATTAAAGACATATCGATTACGTCTACTTCGGTTCTTTCTCCCGTAAGTAACTGCAACAAATGAGTTGGGGAACCATCACCTAGTAGGAGCATTTGCCAAGTGGGAGACAGCTGTTCATGGGGTAGTCCTGCTTGTATGGCTTCTTTTCCTCCCGACCAAATAGGCTTGAGGGAGTTCCAGCTAACAGGGGTAGTGTTCAGATTGAGTGGTTGAGTTGCAGTCACGTTTAGTTACAAAACTTTATTCTTATTAATAAAAGATCGTAACGTTCTTTGCGGAAAATTTCTTGCTTTAGCTAAAAAATTTTGGCGATCGTGTAGCTAGTGGACAAGCGATCGCTCAATTAAAGATAGTATTTATTAAGATTTATTACAGATTTTTTTGCGCGTAAACTAACCTAATACCCTTAAAAATCAAATGAGAATCAACTAAAGTTTTAGTAGCAAGTTCGGGAAACTGCTGGTGCAATGAACGTAAAAGTAATTCCCCATCTCCGCCTGTAAAAATTACTTGGCTACTAGGAAACTGATCTAACCAATCCAGAATATAGTCATGGATGCCTGAAATCGCCGTATATAAGATCCCGCTGGCGATCGCCATATCGGTATCTAATGCCCAACGAAGAGGTAGACGATCGGGAAGCTCTATTTCAGGTAAGGCGGCGGTTTTTTGCTTCAGGGTGACTAACTGCGATCGCAAGCCTGGTAAAATTGCGCCACCAATTAGTTTTCCCTGTTCGTCCACTCCTGTAAAAGTTAAAGCTGTTCCGCCATCAATTACAAGACAGGCTTGATGATAAGTTGCGATCGCTCCCCAAACTGTTAAAGCGCGATCGATTCCGATGGTGGGATAAAGATTAGTTAACTTGATATCTTGTAAACTAATCAAGTTTAATTGATAATAATCTTGCCAGCAATCTGTTTGATGAGTTACTACTGAAGCGAGATATACTGGAACATCAAATAAACCTTGCCTAATCAAATTAGGGGAAAAAAACAACTGCGGTAACTGCCTTGGTCTAACTGTGTTTAAGATGTGAGATGTATCCCAAGTATCGATAAGAGTATGATCTTTAAACCATCCCCAGTGCAACCTAGAATTACCAGCAGCTAATGCTAACCAATTGTATTCATTCTCCACTTAAGTTTTTAAATACTACTTAACATTTTTATCTTGACATAAAATCTTTTTTATGCATATATGTGGGTAAATTGTTTAGCTAATTAAAAAAATCTGTAATGGCTCTTTCAATTGAGCGCTCTACCCCTGTTTGTAAAGTTTCAACCATTACTCTTTCAATCATCGAGGGACGACGCTGCTGCGTTGCAGTTTGCTCTGCTTGTGCTGTTTCCTGACTCACTAGTGCTTCACCTTTAAAAGTATAACTAAGCATAGTGTTAGCATGATCTTCACTCTTAATTTTATTTTTCTTACTTCCCGTATAAAATTCTTGTCCTGGGAGTAATTTGATTTGGATTGTGCCACCTGCTTCAGAGATCATGCCTGCATGAACCGCAGTGCTACAAATTCCTGAGTTTAAGGTATAAGTATCAGTTCCCCATATAGGAGTATGAATCAAGTCTTCGGCAGCAGCTTGACAGTAAAAATGATAGATTTTACCGATGTTTTCCATTTTGTCTATGCCCATGCTGCTTAATTTACTATTCCAGCCTATTTCTGGCACTTTTTCTTCAGCGTTTTGAGCCATAACGGGTTGCCAAGAGGTTACACTAGTAGCGATCGCTAGACTAGTAACGATAAATTTTAGTTGTGAACTGATTTTAATAATTTTCATCTGCTTTTTAATTATTTGTTAAGCGATTTCTTTTCAGCCAAAATTAAATTTAGATCAATTAATTTTAATAATTATTTGTTAGCTGAAATACTAATGCAACAACACAGTATTTTAATAATTTTGTCTTAATTTTATTGATATCTTTATCTAATCCTGGGAACATTATTTCTACAGTGACTAGTGACACTGCTCAAGACGGCTTACGATCACCACTATTTCATCAATCGCTTGGCGAATTTGTTTGTTTTCTAATTCAGAATTGTTGACTAGGATACTAAAAACCAAAGTAGAGTTTGACTGAGTTTGTAGATATCCTGCTAATGCTCCCACTTCCGTCAAAGTTCCTGTTTTAGCCCAAAGATTATTTTGTACAGAAGTGTTAATAAAACGGTTTTTTAACGTCCCATCAATTCCCGCTGTAGCTAAGGAATCAAGGTAAGCTTGAGCTATTTTAGGTTCTGTTGTTTGCGACATTAGCCGTAAAATTTTCACTAGTGTTTGAGGTGTAACTAAATTTTGGCGAGATAAACCAGAAGCATCAACTAAAATATATTCATCTGGCTTAATTCCTATCTGTTTAAGACTTTGGTTAATAGCATTAATAGGTGTTTCTACCTGTAATTTTTGGGCTAATATCTTACCTAGCGCCTCCGCATATAAATTATTACTTTCTTGATTAATTTCAGTTAATATTTTTTGCAAAGGTGGAGCATAAATTGCCGTTAGTTCTGGCTCTAATAAATCTAGATTCTCTCGTTCGACTACAGTACCTCTAGTAACAGTAATACCCGAGCGCAAGAGATGAAAACGTAGTGATTCTAAGAAATATTGAGCAGGATCTACTACTGCTAAATTCCAAACATCGGGAGGTTCATTAACTGCTAACTTTCCGCGCAGCATTAATAGTGGTTGACCCAGATCTCGATCGATTTCTACGGCATATTCAAGATCTGTTCCTGTAGTAGCGTGGTTAATCACCCGCCACTGATTAGCAGCGATCGCATCATCCCAAAAGAATTTTACAGGCTGTCCAATCTGCTGGGGTAACAAAGTGAGAGTAACGGTATTCTGGTTGAGAATAGTGCTGTTAACTGCCGTGGCAAAATAACTATGAACATCTGCCCATTCCCAGCTTGGGTTAATTGTCGGTGGAGTAAAATAACTATCGTCAATAATTAAGTTTTCAATTTTTCTCACTCCTTTGAGTTGCAACTGATGTACTATATTTTTTAGGCTTTGAGTCGATATAGTGGGATCTCCTTGTCCTTTAATCCGTAGAGAGTTCAACACGGGAGGCTTTCCCTGACTATAAATTGGTGTCTTAATTCGATAATCTGCACCCAATTCTAATAACCCCGCAGCAGATACTAGTAGTTTTGCCGTCGAAGCAGGATTAAAAAACTTATCCCCATCAAGACTATATAAAGACTTCCCTGTAAGAGTTTGAATTTCAATTCCCCAACGCGATCGCACTAACTCAGGACGATTAATTATCTGTTCAATCCCTTTGGCTAAATCTTGCTGGCAAAAACGTTGTGGCTGCTTGGCTATATCTTTTTCCAGAGCGATTTTTGACTGTCCTGTTGAAGCTAAAGTTGCCGACATGATTAGGGGATTGATAGAGAATAAAGCCAATAAACTCAACCCTTGAAAGCAAGCAAAAACTAATTTCATGTACGAAAGCAAAATTTCAACTAATAAAACTCGCGCAAAGACGCGAAGGCGCAAAGATCTTATCCCAGATTTCACAGGTGTGAGCGGAGAATTTTGTATTTTAAAAGGTTGTAAAATATTGAAGAGCCTAATAAATATCAGAGTACAGGATTTTGACCATTGCGGCATCATCGCTGAAATCTGCGATGAAATAGGGCTGGAGGTAGCTATTTATGAAAGCAACAGAATTTGATGCTAAATTCGAATCTGGAGAAGAGATCACTGAGTTATTGGATCTTACCCAAGTTCAACGTCCTGGTCATCAGCAGAAACGAGTCAACGTTGATTTTCCGACATGGATGGTTAAGGCACTCGATCATGAAGCACAAAGATTGGGTGTAACTCGCCAGTCAATTATTAAGATCTGGATTGCTGAGCGACTCGAACAGTTAACTCGTTGAATAATTTTAAAGACTTCCCTGTAAGAGTTTGAATTTCAATTCCCCAACGCGATCGCGCTAAGTTAGGACGATTAATTATCTTTTCTATAGCTAAGGACAAATCTTGCTGGCAAAACCGTTTCGACTGATGAGCTACATTTGGTAAAGTTGCTCTTAATTCTCCCTGCGCCAAAGTCGCGGTGATGAAAAGAGGATTGCCCAAGAGAAAACATGACAAGCTCAGCAGCTTGAGCCAACTAAAAACTAATTGCATCTAAAGACGATTTATCAATTGTTAATTGATTAGCTTACCCTTTTGCACTGATAATTAAGTATAGGTAACAATACTAGGTTTAGATCATAAACGGCGATCGCTTTTTAGAGGATAATAATAATGTTGGATAGTAAATCAGTTTTAGAAGTATTAAGACCCGTACAAGATCCAGAGCTACAAAAGAGTCTTGTTGAACTGAATATGATTCGCAACGTCGTAGTTGATGCGGGAAAAGTTAGCTTTACTTTAGTATTAACCACTCCTTCGTGTCCCCTGCGCGAATTTATCGTCGAAGACTGTCAGACAGCAGTTAAAACCTTGCCAGGAGTAGAAACCGTCGAGGTAGAAGTTACTGCCGAAACTCCTCAGCAAAAATCCTTGCCCGATCGCACTTCTGTACCAGGAATCAAGAATATTATCGCTATCTCTAGTGGCAAAGGTGGAGTGGGAAAAAGCTCTGTAGCAGTTAATGTGGCTGTTGCTTTAGCTGCCAAAGGTTCTAAGGTTGGTTTGCTAGATGCAGATATTTATGGCCCAAATGCCCCCAATATGTTGGGCTTGTCTGATGCCAAAATTGCGGTAAAACAGGGTAAAGCTGGCGAAATACTCGAACCTGCTTTTAATCACGGCGTAAAGCTTGTTTCTATGGCATTTTTAATCGATCCAGATCAGCCTGTAATTTGGCGAGGGCCAATGCTTAACGGGATTATTCGTCAGTTTCTCTATCAGGTGGAGTGGGGGGAATTAGATTACTTAGTCGTTGATATGCCTCCTGGTACGGGAGATGCTCAGTTAACCATGGCTCAGGCTGTACCGATGGCAGGAGCGGTAATTGTGACGACACCCCAGACTGTATCCTTAATTGATGCTCGTCGTGGTTTAAAAATGTTTCAGCAGTTAGGAGTAAATCTACTGGGAATTGTCGAAAATATGAGTTATTTTATTCCCCCTGACATGCCAGAAAAAAGCTATGACTTATTTGGTTCAGGTGGTGGAGTTAGAACGGCTCAAGAGCTTGAAGTTCCCTTGCTTGGCTGTGTTCCTCTAGAAATTGCCCTCAGAGAAGGAGGTGATAACGGGGTGCCGATTGTAGTTGCCGCGCCTGAGTCTGAATCGGCTAAAGCTCTAGTGGCGATCGCGGAACAAATTGCAGCTAAAGTGTCGATCGCTGCTTTGGTCTAAAATATGTTTTGATTACTTTTAATTACTTTTTAGTTGCTTAAGTATTTTTTCTATCTATTAGTAGAAGCAAATCTCTGTGTGAAAGCTTTAAGGTGAAACATATTACAGAGCATTATCTAGCAGAAATATTTTCATGAGCGACACCAAAGTTAAAAAAGTAAACTCTAGCAGTTCACCAACGGGTGATATGGGTCAAAAGTATTTGAGCGCAGGAAAAAACCTTGCCATGCGTCTTTGGGAAAACGAACAACCAGCAGAACCAAAACCTGAAGCAGCAAGAGAATACGAAACTGTAGGCTATGTCATTAAAGGAAAAGCCGAGTTACATCTACAAGGACAGGTAGTTAAATTAGAACCTGGTGATTCCTGGATCGTGCCACAGGGAATATCCCACACCTATAAAATCATTGAAGCGTTCACCGCCATTGAGGCTACTAGTCCCCCTGCCAGAGTTGATGGTAAAGATGATTCGTCAGGCTAATTCTCGATCGGGTTCGATTAGCGATCAAGCAACGGTTTTATCCATTGGCAATCTGAGTTCCCACCGCTAAACGCATTCCGTTAACAAAGTCCCATCCAGATTGAGGACGTTTTCCTGCAAGCTGTACTTGTTTAAGCAGTAACAACCCCGAACCTGTTTGCACGATCGCACCATGGTTTTTAACGTTCTTGACTATTTCTCCTGGTTTACCTGCAAGGGAAGCTAATTCGTCATACTCTTGCTTGATACTGGCATATTCTGTGGGTAAATCATTAATTGTGTCTGGAGTAATTGGGACTGTAGCGCTAATTTTTAGTTTCTGATCGTTTAAGGTGGCGTAACAGTTAGGGAAAAAACCTCTAACTTGATTGTGAATCGCGATCGCACTTTTTGACCAATCAAGGGCAAAGTCAGCTTTATCAATTAATCGAGCATAGCTAGCCTGGTTCTGATCTTGAGGCGTGGGAGTTATAGCTTGTTGTTCTAGTTTAAATAAAGTTTCTAACAGCAAGTCTGCACCCTGATTAGCTAGGGTAATCGCTAAATCGTGAACATTATCGAGTAAGTTAATCTCTGTTTCAGCTTTAAGCAGCATATCTCCCGTATCCATGCCAACATCCATCAACATTGTCGTAATTCCGGTAGTGCGATCGCCATTTACAATGCTCCACTGTATTGGTGCAGCACCACGATATTTCGGTAACAGAGAACCATGAACGTTGACACAGCCAAGCTTAGGCAGCTTAAGTATCTCCCCAGATAAAATCTGTCCATAGGCAACAACGACAAAAGCATCCGCCTCCGTAGCCACAAGATTACGGATAGTTTCCCGATCTTTTTTAATTCTTTTAGGTTGCCATACAGGTAAATGATGCTCTAGCGCCACCTGTTTAACAGCGGAAGGCTGGGTTTTATTACCGCGTCCCCTTCTTTTGTCAGGCTGTGTCACCACACCTAGCACCTCAATTGTCGAGTCTGACAGCAGCTTATTCAAAGTAGGAACAGCAAATTGCGGAGTACCAAAAAAAACAATTTTCATACATTAATACCCATTACCCATTACCCATTACCTATTACCCATTACCATTACTCATTACCTCTACAGGCTGTTCAACTTCTGCTTGATAAATAGGCAGTTCAAACCAAAAACTAGTTCCTACCCCTACTTCACTATCGATATAAACTCTACTATTATGTTTTTCAATAATGTTGCGCACAATAGAAAGACCTAATCCCGTACCTTCGAGGGTATGAACTCGATTCTCGACGCGGAAAAAGCGTTCAAAGATAGCTTCTTTATCTTCGGCTGAAATACCGATTCCCGTATCGACTATTTCAATTTTGACGGCAGATTGATTTAAAGTATTTGATTCTGCTTTAGTTTGATAAGCACGAACCGTTACTTTTCCTCCTGCATTAGTAAACTTGAGACTATTACCAACTAAATTAGTCAATACTTGTAGCAGCAAATCATAATTACCCAAGACAGGAGGAAGATCGTTTTCGATTTCTTGATATAGTTCAATCCCCTTATCCTTGGCGTTTAACTGACAAGTCCTTAAAGTCTGTTCTATAGGTTGGCTGAGATAAACTTCGCTCAGATCGTAAGCGCGAGATGACTCTAGACGAGATAAGTCTAAAACGTCATTAACCAAACGAGTTAAGCGATCTGTTTCATGGTTGGCAGTGTCTAAAAACTCTCGGCGTTGTACATGAGTTAGATCTTCACCATATTCGGAGAGGGTTTCAATAAAAGATTTGATATTAAATAGAGGCGTTCTTAATTCGTGGGAAACATTACTAATAAACTGACTTTTAGCTTCGTTTAATTCCACCTCACGAGTAATATCCTGAACCGTCATGGCAATACCTTTGATGTTCGTGTTACCACCGTCTAAAACTCGGCTTAATAATACGCGGATTGTTCTGGGGACAGGTTTTTGCAGGGTAATCCGAAATTCATCGCGATCGCTTACATGGTCTAGATGATGTTGTTCGATCTGGTCTCCAGAATCTTCTTTGGCAGCCTCAATTTTTCTCTCAATCATTTGATACAGAGGCTTGGTTAACTTAGTGGTTAACTCGGAGGGAAGGCGATGCAGAATATTATCACCGATCGCATTTTCTCCCCAACCAAAGATACTTTTAGCCGTGGGATTGACCAAAATAATGTGCATTTCAGGGTCAATTAGCACTGCGCCATCGGCAATAGTCGAAACCAGAGTTTCTAACTTGGCTTTTTCTGAAGTTAGTTCTTCAACATTTTGTTCGTTATAGTTTTCCAGCTTTTCCGCCATCAAATTAAAGCTAGAAATTAATTCTCCTAATTCTCCTCTGAGGGGTAGATCGATTCTCTGCTTAAAGTTTTTCGCTGCAATGTTTTTGACCCCCACTAAAAGCTCTTTAATCGGTCTGGTGATCATCAAAGCATTAAATACGTTACCCAAGATGACCATTGCCCAAATGGTAATAAATACGGCAATAGTTACATCCCGCGTCAGATTAGAAGACGCTACAATCGTCGGATTGGGATTGATGCCGACTGCCAATACTCCTAAATACTCTCCATTGTGACTCAAAGGCACAAATACATCCGTTACCTGACCATTAGGAGTCTGATGCTGACGGATGAAAGGAAGATCGCTATTTTGGGCATAGTCTTCTGGCAGGGAAATACGGCGTTCGATAGTTAGAGCATTCTGAATTTCTGCTTGAGAATAGGGAATGCCAAAAAAGATATTGCCCGATTGATCGGCATAGATAATGTAGCGAATACTTGAGGTGCTGCGATAAAAACGAGTCGAGAAATCAGCTAATCCTTGAAGATTATCTTCTGCCACTAAAGGCGCAGCATTAGAAGCAATTAAGATGCTTAGGTCACTACCAAAACGAGTATCGTTGATATTAGATTGCAGTTGAATCGTGTTTACTGCCCAAAAGGTTAAACTACTCATAATCAAGGAAACAACCAAGGTGGCAGCAGCCATCAGCTTAGTCTGGAGAGTAAACTCAGACCACCAGAGGGCAATAATTTCTTTGATTTTGGTAATAAAAGTTAACAAGGGATTTGGTAGTGATAATAAATGTTAAGTTACTTGAATTATAGTTTACCAATTGTGAAACAAAATGATGATTAAGTATTATGATTCGTGCTTTTTCACCAACGACTATGATCTGTACCTGTGTCCGATATCCCGACGGTAATACATAGCATCAAACTCGATCGATTCTAACGCAGCATAGGCGATCGCCACTGCCTCGGCAAAAGTATCTCCCACCCCAGTAATTCCCAGCACTCTACCGCCGTCGGTCACTATTTCTGCTTGCTCCAGTTTAGTTCCTGCCTGAAAGACGATCGCTCCTTGTTGTTCGGCTTGTGGGATGCCAGCGATCGCTTTACCCTTTTGATAAGCATCGGGATAACCACCAGAAGCAGCGACAACACAGACTGCGCTGCCAGATTTCCATTGTAGAGGGGGCAGTTGTGCTAGTTTTTGTTCCACACAGGCGAGGAGAATTTCATCGAGAGGAGTATCTAATAAAGGTAAAACCACCTGGGTTTCAGGATCGCCAAAACGACAGTTAAATTCAATTACTTTTGGTTCACCAGCAGGGGTAATCATTAAACCTGCATATAGTACACCACGATAATCAATTCCTTGTTGCTGAAGAGCTGCTAAGGTTGGCTGCAATATCTCTTGTTCAATTCTCCAGCTCAATTCCTGCGTCACTAAAGGCACGGGAGAATATGCTCCCATCCCCCCTGTATTCTTGCCTGTATCTCCTTCGCCGATGCGTTTATGATCTTGGGCGGGAGATAGGGAACGAATGGTTAAACCATCAGTGACGGCTAACACCGATACTTCCGAACCTGTTAAAAATTCCTCAATTACTAATTTACCTGAGTTGTCACCTAGTAACTCCACTACTGCGACGATCGCTTCTTCCTTATTCATCGCCACGATCACTCCTTTCCCCGCAGCCAAACCATCAGCTTTGACCACAATAGGCGCACCAACTTGCTCAATATAAACTTTAGCTGCCTCTGCATCAGTAAAGGTTTGAGATTTAGCCGTGGGTATGTTTGCCTGGGTCATAATCTCTTTTGCCCAAGACTTACTCGACTCAATTTTTGCCCCTGACTGAGTTGGCCCAAAAACAGCAATCTGACGTTCTCTCAAATAATCGACAATGCCCAAAGACAAGGGTACTTCAGGCCCGACCACAACTAGAGCAATCTGGTATTCTGCCACTGCTTGAGCAATACCCGCAAAATCATCCACGGCGATCGCTAAGTTGAGACAATTATTCATCGTCGCTGTACCACCATTGCCAGGAGTACAAATAACTTGTTCTACGTTAGCCGACTGTAGTAATGTCCAAGCTAGAGCGTGTTCTCTACCACCGTTACCGACTACTAGTACTTTCATAATTGAAGCTCATTACTTTGCAAGGCTGTAATTATCCCACGACTCATAATTAAAAAATCGAAATTAATTATTAATTGCCTCAAATAATTGAGCCACTTTAGCTAAATCTTTATCCCCAGGCGATCGCTCGACACCGCTAGAAAGATCGATCCCATCAGGCTGTAAACGAGATAAAGCCTCGCTAATATTATCGGGAGTTAATCCCCCCGCTAGTAGCCAAGGAATAGCTGGTTTAAACTGAAGCAAATCTTGCCAATCAATAGTGTGACCTGTCCCGCCGAGCATTTGAGGATGATAAGCATCAAGCAACAAAGTATCTACACAATCTAGATAAGCAGAGGTTTCGCCTAAAGATGCTGCCGACTTGAGCCGAAAGGCTTTAATTAACTCAATTTCTGGTCTAATTGCCTGACGTAGTTGCCGACAAAACTCGGGAGATTCTGTGCCATGTAGCTGAACAGCCGATAAATGAGCCTGTTGGACTACTGAAATAATTTCGGTTACACCATGATTAGCAAAGACACCGATTTTAACTGTTTCACTTGGTAGTGTATCGGCGATCGCCCTCAAGCGATCGGCACTTACATATCGGGGAGATTCTGGGACACAGATAAAACCAATACTGTCTGCTCCCAGTTCAACAATTGCTTTACCCTGCTCAATCTGGGTAATTCCGCATATTTTAACTCGCATTGGTTCTATAGCTGATTAATTAGAGAATTTGGTTGTAAAAGTTTGTCTTACTGTTAATTATTTAAAAGAAACATCGTTTTGTACAGAGAGATTTTTATAATTCCTATAAACAAAAAATAGCCGAAAGAAATATTTAATCAGCAAGGGAAACTAAATTTATGATGATATCTAACTTGATTTTGGCAGTTCAGCACGCGCCTTCAACTATTGAGTGGAATCCTTCTGTGGCTTTAGTAATGATTATGTCAAACTTATTTTGTATAGCTATTGGTCGCTATGCGATTCAAAATTCTGGACAAGGGCCAAGTTTACCCGTGCCTAAGCCTGAAGTATGGGATAAATTTGGTCTGCCTGAGTTACTAGCAACCACCAGTTTAGGTCACATACTAGGAGCAGGGATTATTTTAGGTTTGGGCAATGCGGGAGTTCTTTAGCAATCAGTAATGAGTAATGAGTAATGAGTAACGAGTAACGAGCCTTAATCAGTAATTATTCCTGTTCCTCTTCCTGAGATTTTAGTTTTAAAAGATCGGGGTTTAAAGATTCAATTAATCTGAGGGGAAATTTTTTTCTACTCATAACCGCTCCATATTCGGCATTGAGATAGTTTCCATAGGCTTCTTGGTGAGTAATGTATTCGCCAAAGAAAGCTAAACTAAGCTGTCGGACATAATCACGAGCAATTTTGGGGCTAGGTCCGATCGCTTTGGTGGGAACGGGAATACTGCCAGCAGACTCCTCAAGAGTAGAAAAATGAGTGCCACCTTTTAACAGCACGAGATATTTCTCACGAGTTGTTAACCAAGTAAAAGGAATAATTTGCTCAGGCAAAGCTGGGGTAACGGGATCTGAACTACCAGAAATTAGCATCACAGGCAGCTTAATTTTACTCAAACTTTCTTTGCCAAAAATAGAACTAACTAAAGGGTTAATAGCAATTACCGCTTTAATTCTCTCGTCTTGAAGCTCTTCTTTATTGACAACCAAAGGAATTTGTAGTGCTAAGCATTGAATGAGCCAAGATAAATTCCAAGAGGTTTCTAGATTAGGACAATCATAGTTGAGAGAATTCCAGTTAATCTCTGCTCCTGCTAATGCCAAAGCAGTATATCCACCAAAGGATTGCCCGATCACACCAACGTTATCAACATCAATTTGATTACTAAAGTTATCAGCAATTCGGTCGAGTAAAAATTTGATATCCAACGGACGATCGATTAGTTCTTGAGGAGGAGTTACATCACTTTCTAAACCATTTAACAAAGCTGCAATTTGCTTGGCGCTACTGCCAGGATGTTCGGGAACCGCCACGGCAAATCCGTGAGAAGCCAGATGTTTGGCTAAATAGGCGAAGGTGGTTAGATCGCTACCTAAACCGTGGGAAATGACGATTAAGGGTAACTTTTGCTTACCTGGGATTTTTGGTAAATATAGATCGACAGGAAAAGTGCGATCGCGACGGATATCGTTCATGCTCAGCCTCTGCTGGCGATAGGAATAGCCTCCAGGATTTAATAAGTTGAGATTTCTTTCTTCGGGTACAACTGTAGTCAGATCTTGGCGTTCTTTAATTACCTGTTGTTCTACTGCTGCTACGGAGAGAGCATTGCTTTGGACTACTTTACTTAAATCTTTAAAGGTTTCCAATCCTTGTCGAGAATCAATCCGCAGTGTCTGGGTCGGAAACTTTTTGATTACATTTAGCGGAGTTAACCCGCCATCCCGATCGGCTGCTGCCAAAATTAATGCCGAACGCAGCGCATAAAAACCTGGTTGACGAGCCTTAGTTTTAAAGACTTGTGACATACGCTCAAGTATTTTCTCGCCCTGAAATGAATAGAGAAACTGGGCGATCGCTAAATGACTAAAATCAGCACTGCTAGTTAGACCAACCTTAAACTCTGCTAACTGTTCGGGAGTCAGAAAATCAGTATAACTTTTTAATTTAGGATCGATTATACCCGTTTTAGCATAGGTTTCCAGGGAATCAACCGAGACAGAAAACTCTAGCACTCCATAATTTAAAATAATATTTTCTGCTGCGATCGCTTTTTTGTCTAAATATGTTTCTAAAGCGAGACAACATCCAAGCTGCAACACTCCTACAGCTAGATAAGAGGAAATTTTACCGTTGAAAAAAGCTGTAGGATTCTTCATGGAATTTGCGAGGGAAACAGTCAAACTATTCCAGTTGTAACATTTTCTCTCAGCCTAATTTAATCTCATGAATTAATGATTAAGCATTGATTGTAGTCTACCTTTGGTTTTAAAATTAACTCTTCGCTTATGCTTCCACTCACTATTAATACTTGGCAATATGAAACAGCTTAAAGGAAGAGACTTGCTTGGCACTGCCGATCTTAATCCAGCGGAAATTATCGGCTTATTAAAACTTGCTCGTCAGCTTAAAAGCCATGAAGTAGAACTTAAATGCAATAAAGTTCTCGGTTTACTGTTTTATAAAGCCTCAACTCGTACCAGAGTTTCTTTTACCGTGGCAATGTATAAGCTGGGAGGACAGGTAATCGATCTCAATCCGAGTGTGACCCAAGTTGGTCGTGGTGAACCAATTGAAGATACTGCCAGAGTTCTAGACCGCTACCTCGATATTTTGGCAATTCGCACCTTTGCTCAAGCAGATCTAGAAACTTTTGCTAACTATGCTCAAATCCCTATAATTAACGCCCTCACAGATTTAGAGCATCCCTGTCAGATTTTGGCAGATTTAATGACGGTTCAAGAATGTTTTGGCTCACTAGAGGGTAAGACGCTAACCTATTTAGGAGACGGCAATAACATGGCTAACTCTCTACTATTGGGTGGCGCATTAACTGGTTTAAATGTCAGAATTGCTGCTCCTCAAGGATATGAACCCGACCCCAAAATTGTTCAACAGGCGCAAAAAATTGCTGGAGATAGGTCAGAGATTATAGTTACTCAAGATGCGATCGCCGCTGTAGAAGATGCTCAGGTGGTCTATACCGATGTCTGGGCAAGCATGGGACAAGAAGACCTCGCCGACCAAAGAATACCCGTCTTTCAGCCCTATCAAGTCAATTCACAGCTATTGTCACACGCCGACCCCGAAGCGATTATCCTGCATTGTTTACCTGCTCACCGAGGGGAAGAGATTACCGCTGAAGCCATAGAAAGCGATCGCTCTTGGGTTTGGGAACAAGCCGAAAATAGGATGCACGCCCAGCAAGCATTAATGGCAAGTTTATTAGGATTAATTTATTGACATCTCCTATGGTTGAAACGCATAGGATTCTAAAATGATATTACGAAACAGGCTGTCCTAAAGGATTAGCTTCGCGTCAAGCCGTGTTTCTCCATTTTTACGATACGATCTACGCATTAAGTGTAAATGATATCGCTTGGGCAGTGTCAAAGCTGCCTTACCCACCTCGGCTAAAGAAATCCCTAGCTGTATGGCTACTTTTCTTAAAATCGAACCAGCACCATTAAGATCTGCATTAATCACAATTCCCTTGGCTGAACGATACAAGCCTCGTTTCACTCTTCTGCCTGAAAACTTATACCCCTTGGGTTTTTCACCATATTTCGGTACAAGATCATTGTCGAGAAAACTTGATTTAGAGCTATATGCTTCTTCAGTTTCGGTAAAAATAATCCCTACTGATTCAGCTAGTTCCTTGATTCGATTTTTTAACTTAGAAGTGGGGATAGGCACAAAATTTTGATTATTTTGCTTGCCTAGATTGGCATTAGTTTTGATACCCTGTCCCCAGCCAAAAACAATATTGCCAATGCCGTATTGAAGACAGTAGTTAATTACAAATCTAGCAGCTTTATTAACGGCATCGCGCATTTGGCAGTTACGTTTGTGCGTAAGCTCAGCTAGATAATCATCCCAGTATTTAGCCGACTTACCCTTTTTATGCAGCGCGACAGCTTTGTTATAGCGTTGATTAATTGATTTAATTTTCCTCCCGCAAACAATAAAACTTTTACCTTTGGATGAGAGTACAGATAGCCAGTTAGTCAAACCAGGGTCGATACTAATGCCTTGAGAATAATCTAAACCTGTTGCTTTTTGAGTCTCGACTTTGTAAACATATTCAGCCCATAGCTGATTATTACTAGGCACTATTCGCACTTCAGATAGTTGTTCAGATTTGAACTCAACTCCACCATTGATGCTTAATACTGGGTTAAACAACTCTGGCTTATTTTCCTTCGCCGTCGCTAACCTGCACTGTCCAGTTATATTGTCATAAGTCAAAGCTTGGGCAGGAAAAGCAACTTGATACAATCCGCCTGAAGTTCGGTAATAAGGAATTCTTGGTTTGTGATTTAACTCCCCACTCCACCAGCATCTAATTAGTTTGTTATAGCTAGTTATTCCTTCCACTACCGACTTAATAGTTTGCTGCGCTTGTTGACCACCTAAAGCAACATAATGCTTATTGTCCTTAAACTGTTTGCACAAGTCTGCATAACTAGCTTTGACGAGTTGATCTTGAAAAGCGGTTCTAAATAGATTGTCTTTATCGAAATACTCATAAGTTGGACAGCTAGCAAAATGAGACTGTCGTACGAACCATAGAACGCAGTTGTATAAGCTGTTTGAATGATGACACTGCCACAGGAGATAATCTTTTAGCTCGTCGTCAATCTTGCCAGTTAGCAGTATTTTTTGGGTTCGATAGTTTATAGCCATTCTGTATTGTTATAAAAATGAAAATCTTGTCCGCTATAACTGTCAACAGCTTGGATTGAATCAAATTGGATTTCATAAAACAATCCCAGATCTAAAACTGTCGTATTACAAGTTTCTTTTAGCTCACTCCAATCTAAATAAAACAACGAATTAAACGTTAAAGTTATTAGTTTTTTGATGTCGCGGCGAACTGTGCAAATAACTCTGCCCCTGTCATGTTCTTAGTTTCATTGGCAAAAGAGTAATATTCAGGTTTCTCGTCGATAAAAACCTGATGCTCTAGAACAAAATAGGATTCATTATTAAAAATCCCTGCTGGTATGTAATATTGATTATTTTGTTTGAACCGATAAAATAAATGGCTACCGCATTGGTTACAGAATCCTCGTTCCGCCCATTCTGAAGATTGATAAATCCCGATATTTTCTTTACCAGAGAAACTAACATCACTGCTACATTCAACTGCCATCAAAGCTGCACCACCCCATTTACGACACATATTACAATGACAAGCTGCAACGTGAGGGTTCATGGTGGTTGTAGAAAGGCTTACCGCTCCACACAAGCAGCTACCTTTGGCAACACTTAGTTCAGACATATTTCTTTTTCCTTCGGGGTATCTGTTCTATTGATTTTGCTGAGTTCTTTATACCGCTAGTGAGTCGAATTACTGACAGTTCGCAACAATAATTTAAGACTGGTAATTGACCACCGATAACCATGAATACCGCTTATGATGTCAATTACGCATTCCGCGATCGCCCTATCGGGAACTCCCCTAATCCTCGGCACTACCAACCCTCTAGCCTTGGGTTTAGCCGTCATTGGTTCGCAACTTCCCGATCTGGACACTACAACTTCAACCATTAGCTTGCACTTTCGTTGAGTGTAAAATCTGTTTTCCGATTAGTAGTTGGAAGTTGAATTATTGTGAGTTGGAGAGAGCGATCGCTTTATTGAAGGAGCAGCATGTAGTTGGGAGTGTGGAGGTTAAGATTTTGCGATCATGAATATTCAATGTAGAGCATTTAAGATGGTCTATTATAAGTCTTATCAGCAAGTTCGCAATACCTGCATAGCGAGAATAGGAGTGAAAAATATGGCTTTAGATCAACTCGAAGCATTTTTAAAGAAAATGCAGTCTGAACCTGCACTTAAAAATGAGGTGCTTGCTTCATCAACAGCAGATGAAGTTGCACAAATAGCACTCTTGCTTGGTTTTGAATTTTCAGGTGATGAATTATTGAGAATGTCAGGTAAGAAAGTTGGCAGGGTTACTGTTAAAAAAAAGGATCTTCCTGGAGAGTACTGGGGGAATTAAGCGATCGCCGTACATTTTTCATACAGCCCTTCTTCAGGCTGATTGTTTGATAAATACTCCTATTCCCCCTAAAATTATGCAACCTCCTAGTAAGAGATTAATTGAGGGAACTTCCCCAAAGACGATCGCTCCAACTAAACTAGCGATTACTGGCTCAAACAATAAACTCAGACTAATGACAGTCGGCGAAATCCAGCGCATTGACCAGTTAAGACTAGTATGACCGATAATTTGAGACATTAGCGCCATCAAGCATACATATAGATAAACTTTACCCTGATAACCGAGGTAACTAACCTTAAATAAAAACGGCAGTGGAAACAAACATAGTGCAGCCGTAAAATAAGCGATCGCCACATAGCTACCCGTATCTAAACCCCTGCGCTGCGCCTGAGAACCAAAGATCATATATAAACTAGACATCACTGCACCGATTAAAGCCAGCACGTCACCCAAAATTGGATTACTATAGCTACCGTCAATATTGCTATCAGCGATCGCCATGATCGCCCCACCAAACAAGGCAATGCCAATACCGATTATGCCCTGTAGACTTAACTTTTCTCCATACCACCACCAAGAGAACAACCCTACCCAAATCGGATTAGTTGTCACCAACACCGTAGAAGCAGCGATGGAAGTATAAGCCAAAGAAGTAATCCAGGTGGCAAAATGAATTGCTAAACATAACCCTGCGGCGATCGCATAATAATAAGCAGCGGATTTTGCTCGATCTAACTTTAGATTCTTCCAGGTAGGTAATAAAATTATCGTAGCCAAGATCATCCGAGAAGCTGCTAAAAATAAACTAAAACCCACCTGGTTATCGACCATAACAGTATCAACCGCCAAGCGAACCCAGATTGCAGCTAGAGAGACTCCAATAATGCTAATTACGACCACTAGCAAGATTTGCAATCGAGCAGGCTTAATCATTAAACATCGATTCCATAAATAAATATCTTAGATTTATGTCTAACTTACCTCCATTAAATACTGAAACAATCTGGTCTATTCTCAACGAAGAAATCGCCGATACGATTGTTAATCAGCTAGTCTGGCATTATCTGGGCTACCGTTACGATGAAATTAATCAAACTTGGGATCTAACAGGAGTAGTCGATGACTGGGGCGAACAATATCCCGAACCACCAGACTTTATTGCCAACCGTCCTCCAACTGTTAAGCTGACTCGTTCTATTCCCCCAGAGAATAAACAATTACTGAAAGACAAACTAGGATTTAAAGGCTATAAATTGGGCGAATTTGGCCCCAGACAAACCCGTCGCGCCACCGCTGCTAACTGGCTTTTAAACTATCTAGAAACATAGGTAGAGGCTAACTACCTACTACCCACTACCTACTACCTACTACCTATTTCCTATTTCCTATTTCCTACTTCCTAACTAGGCGATCGCCACTCGATCGTTTAGGTAATCTTGTAACTGTCGATCGTGGTCATGACAGAGATCTCCTAAAGGTAAATCCTTGCGTTCAAAAGCCTTTACTTGTAATACTTCTAGCTTATCTTCAGCTTCTAATTCTCCCTCGGCTTCCACCTCTAATAAAATTGAGATTGAATGTAAACGAGGATCGCGCTTAGGGTCGGAATATATTCCCCGCAAACTTTTGATTTTGAGCAGTTTCAAGCCTGTTTCTTCTTTTAATTCTCTGCTGGCAGCATGAGGGATATCTTCTCCCCAATCAACCATTCCCCCAGGCAAACCCCACTGACCTGAATCACGACGCTGAATCATCACAATGCGACCATCAGGCAAAACAGGAATAATTGTCGTACCCGTAACAGGATGACGGAAGATAATACCAAGTACCGTAGAAATAAATCGCCAAGAACGACCCATAGGAAAAGAGATTAAGTATGTAATGTTTAATTGAGATTTAATTGAGACTTTGCTCGTTCGATTGCTTGGCTCACTTGAACTAGTCCTGTTCCACCATAACTATTGCGAGCCGAAACCACCTGTTTTGGGGCGATCGCTTCATAGATATCGGCTTCAAAGGCGGGATGCAGTTGTTGCCATTCTTCTAGAGTCAGATCTTTCAGCAGTTTTCCAGCAGCGATACTGGTTTTTACCACCTTACCCACCAAATTATAAGCCTCACGAAAAGGAACGTCTTTAGATGCTAAATAATCGGCAACATCGGTGGCGTTGGAAAAGTCTTCAGCAACAGCCTCTGCTAGTCTTTGGGTTTTGAACTCAATTCCTTCATTGAGCAAAATAGTCATCGCTTCCAGACAGGCTTTAACAGTTTTCACTGCATCAAAAACTCCTTCTTTATCTTCCTGAAGATCCTTATTGTATGCCAAAGGTAAACCTTTCATAATTACCAGCAAAGCCTGGAGATGACCAAATACACGACCTGTTTTCCCCCGTACTAATTCTGGAATATCAGGGTTTTTTTTCTGGGGCATAATGCTTGAACCCGTAGCACAGGTGTCTTTGAGGGTAATAAAACTAAACTCTTGGGATGCCCAAAGAATCATCTCTTCACTGAGGCGACTTAAATGCACCATGATCAGACTGGCAGCACAAAGAAATTCGATCGCAAAATCGCGATCGCTAACTCCATCTAAACTGTTTTCGTAGATACGGTCAAAGCCTAATAAATCTGCCGTATACTGTCGATCGATGGGAAAAGTCGTTCCCGCTAAAGCACCACAGCCTAAAGGGGAAATATTCGTCCGCTTGAAAACATCTTCTAACCTTTCCCAGTCTCGTTGGGTCATCTGGAAATATGCCAAGAGATGATGAGCTAGACTGATTGGTTGCGCTCTTTGGAGATGAGTATAGCCAGGAATTAGGGTTTCCAAGTGCTGCTCGCTGTGATTGAGTAATGCTGCTTGAAACTGCCGTAAATACTGCTGAATTTCTCTGATTTCAGCTCTGAGATATAGCCTAATATCAGTTCCTACTTGATCGTTACGCGATCGCGCTGTATGCAATTTTTTACCTGCATCACCGACAATTTCAATTAATCTTCTTTCTACAGCAAAATGAACGTCTTCAGCCTCTACCCCAGGGTTAAAGTTACCCGATTGATATTCCTGGCGAATTTGTTCTAAGCCTGCTACCAGCTGTTGGGCTTCTTCATCGGTAATAATTTTGGTTTGAGCAAGCATTTTGGCATGGGCAATTGAACCAGTTAAATCATATTCAATTAATTCAAGATCGAAACCAATACTGGCATTAAAAATAGCGATCGCTGGATTTAGAGCCGATTCAAAGCGATCGCTCCAGGTTTTTTGCTTGCTCACAATATAAAATCAACAATTATTACGACTCAATTATTTTAAGTCATTAGCTATTGTTTCCTCTCTACAGTCCAAAATAATAATTTAAATAACTATTAGTTTTAACCAGTAAAACCTTTGAAGGTGTAACCAAAAAATGTACCCATTAATAATGCCCAGACTTGACCTGAATCGATAAAGTTATACCAAGCATCCTGGATTTGACCTAAAATATCGGGATCTTCGATATTTTGAGCTAAAAGATTAGAAACAGGTAACAGGTAATTATGATGCAGTTCAAATATCACCTGAATTAATTGATCGTTGCCTAAAATTTCCATCAGCTTAAAAATTTTCATAGTTAGGATTTGCACCTAATCTAATCTCAGATTGCTGAAATCGCCAGCCAATAGTAAAGAATTAATCTAATTAATCAATTGCTTGAATTTGCATCACAATCGAAGTCATATCGTCACCATGACTTTTATTAGCACCACTAAACTGCTTCACTTGACCAAAAACATGATCGAGAATTTCTGCTGATGTATCGAGATGCTGACAAGCCCACTTGAAACAAAGACAAAGATTTTCTTCATCAAAGCGATCGCCGTTTTCATTGGCAGCGTCGGTAAATCCGTCCGTGTAATAAATAATGGTGTCTCCAGGAGCAAGCTGTACCGTAGCATCCTCATACTCTGATTCCATATCCAGACCAATTAACATGCCCCAGCTATCAAGCTTTTCTAGCGTGTTAGTAGCTTTACGCCAGAGTAAAGGAGGGTTATGAGCAGCATTGGTAAAAGAAAGAGTTTGTCTTAATGGATCGTATTCAGAATAGAACATACTCACGAAGCGGTGTGAGTTTTCTAAATCAGCATACATTACACGATTGAGATGACGCATAATTTGAGCAGGAGAATGGCGATTCAGCACTTCTGCGCGTAACATTCCCCTAGTCATGGTCATAATCAAACCTGCGGGAACACCTTTCCCCATAACATCGCCGATTACGATACTCCAGGGTACGTCTGAGCCAATTTCAGGCTGACTATTTTTAAGGCGATCGTAGTTGGTGGGAATAAAATCATAATAATCTCCCCCCACACGACTGGCAGTTTCGCACTTGGCGGCAATAGTTAGTCCTTTAATTTGGGGGCATTTACTAGGAAGTAGACGCAGCTGGATTTCTGAAGCAATTTCTAGCTCACGGTCTTGTCTTTCCTTGGAACGTAACTCCACCGTTAACTCGTGATTGGCGATCGCCACTGCGGTCTGATCTGCTACTAGTTGAGTTAGTTTTCTGCGAGTAGGAGTCCAATTATAGTCAGCCTCGATACTAAATACATAAAGACGACCTTGTTCAATATTCTTCACTAAAATTGGCGTACCAAAAAAATGCACTTTGGATTCTAATTCTTGGCGCATTTTTTGATCGATAATTTCTGATAGTTGAGCAGAAGCATTAATCGTTTGCTGATGATTAATCTGATAATTTATCCGTTCAAATACGTTACTAACTTCTAAACCAACCTTATTATCTTGGCAGTGAATTTGCTCCAAATGTACTTTGCTGCCTTTATATAAAATCAATGCTCCACCAATACAATCAGTAACTCTGGCTGCCATGAGGGGAGTCAATTCCAGAAACTGATTAAGGTTGCTAAAACTACGCAGGGCAAATCCTAAAGAGCTTAACAGGTCTTGGATTTTATTTTGTTCCCTTTGGAGATTAGCCACTAATTCTTTTAGCGCCACAATCGGGTTGGAATTTTGTACGCTAGACTCACCAACACTATTGTTTTCTTGAGAGGGATGGCTATGAGAAGATACGACAGTCATTGCCTCTACAAATTTAGACATTTTTTTTAGTTCATTAGTCAAAAATAGGTTTTGAATACAGTAATACTCAAATGTTCAATCAGATAATATGAGAGTAACTTTTATATTATCTAATGACCACTATCTCTCAGAAATTGATCTGAAAATATTAGGTTGATTTATGATAACTCTAAATAGCTATTACGCCAATAAACTTATCGTAAAAACACTTAAGTTGAGGAAAACAAACAGCTTGAATTGTTTAATTTGTTTAACCATTAAGTAAAGCTTCGACAAATTCATAGCTAGAAAATGGTCGCAAATCCTCAATTCCTTCTCCTGCACCAATAAAGCGGATTGGTAAGTTTAATTGCTGTGTGATCGCTAGAGCCACACCACCTCTAGCACTACCATCGAGTTTAGTTAAAACAACACCACTAAGATTTGCTGCTTCAGAGAATACTTGGGCTTGGCGCAAACCATTTTGCCCCAAAGTGGCATCTATAACTAATAAAGATTCTACTTTAGCGTTGGGGGCTTTTTTATCAATAATTCGACGGATTTTTGCTAATTCCGTCATTAAATTTTGTTTATTTTGCAGTCTGCCTGCGGTATCAACTAAAAGTAACTCAATATTTTTTGCCTGGGCAGCAGCGATCGCATCAAAAACCACTGAAGCAGGGTCGGTATTCTGTCCTGGATTAGCAATTACCTGGGTATTTGTCCGTTCTCCCCAAACCTTAACTTGCTGTACCGCAGCAGCACGAAAAGTATCCGCAGCAGCAATCAAACAGCTATAGCCAGACTTTTGACCCAAGTTTGCCAGTTTACCAATCGTGGTAGTCTTACCTGCACCATTCACCCCTGTCAACAGCCAAATATTAAACTCATCTTTTTCTGGCACAAAGTCGCTATTTGGTCGATTTTTTAGAGGTTTGTCAAGGATATCTTGGAGAATAGTTTTCAGATAGGCGATCGCCTGATCTGGAGGTAAAACTTCTTTTTTTAACTTTTGTTGCAGGGTTTCAATAATATAATCAGTAGCTTCAATACCTACATCAGCCTGTAATAAAAGACTCTCAATCGACATGACCGCATCTTCATTTAAAGGGCCTTTGCCGACAATTGCCTTAAGCTGATTAACTAAACCAATACGAGTTTTTCCTAGTCCCTGACGCAGTTTCGTCAGCCAACTAATTTCCTCTTCCGAAATATCTTCAGCGGTTCTACCACTTTTAGCCAGTACCTGAGATGACCAAATAAAATCTTCGTCTAATTCTGTTTCTGGTACTGGAACTTCTTCGACGGGGGTTTCAATAGCTGTCTCTTTCAGCTTGGCTAATCCCTGAGACTTCTGCATCCAAGCAGGAACATTTGCTTGAGGAGTTTCTAACTCAGTTTTATTTTCTTCAATAGTTTCCGCTGCAACTTCCTCTACACCCTCAATTTTTTCCTCTAGCGCTGCTGTAGATTCTGGGGCGGATTCTGCTACATCTAGCTCATTGAGATCAGCTTCTACTGTCTCTGCTTCATTAATAGATTCAGATTCTTCTATATCGTCCGATCTAGGTTCTTTTACTTCCTCAACTCTCTGTTCGGCTTCACCTTTACGTTCCTGAATATTTTTATAGGCAGCCTTAGCAAAAGCAAGATAATCTGGTTCGGCTACTGTCGATGCCGATTCTGAAGAGTCTGTAGTTACTTCAGGTTGTGTTTCAGGGAATGTTGTCTCAGACGGCTGCTGTGCTTTTTCGTTACGGCGAAACCAATTAAACATTGTGTAAGAGGAGTGAGGCTACTTTGATCAGTTTTATAGATGATACCAAGGTTCGCTTTGTGATCGATTCTCAGTTCGAGTGGTAATTACACTACAAATTTATTCTCGTACAAAACTCTGAATCTTTAATTTACAAAATGTCGGGATCGTTTCAGGGCAGGATAGTGAAATATGTCACTTTATCCGATTGAATTAGATTAAAGTGTCTGCGGTCTAAAGTTAATATTTGGTCGATCGAGTAACGTTCTGCCAAGACTAATAAACTTGCATCAACTAAGCCCAGAGGTAAATCTTGATAACGAGCCATAATAGGAGTTGCTTTCTTTAGATCGATTAATTTAAAAGGCAGTAGAGCAAAATTATCTTGCTCGATGTCTTCTAAAAAAGTTCTGGCAACCCTTTCTCCTAAATATTTGGTGGCTAGATAGTCAACTTCTGGCAATACAGTTACAGGAATATAGATTTTTTGTCCCTCGATCGCTGTTACAGCAGCTTGATGATACCGATCGTCTCGATCTAATAAAGCAATAATTCCGCTCTTTACCGCTATTAGTCCTCTTGCCATAGTAGTTCATTAGTTTGGCTTGATAAATCTGTTCTACCGCTTGTTCCCATACCAATAGATTTGCGCAATAAGCTATCGTCATTACTTTTTGCTTCATCTTGTTCGGTTTTTTGGAGTATCAAACGAGCAATAGTTTCTTGTTTATCGGCTGGCAAGTCAGAGAGCTTTTTTAAAGCTTGTTGTAAAAGTTCTGTCATGGTTTTAAGTATTCATTTAATTATGGTCATCAACAAATATGGTTGGGGGTATGTTCTTTTGTATTCCTGCTGCCAATTTTGAAAATTCTAAAGCTGATAGCAAAGCTTCTTTACTTACTTAATCATTAGTCAAAACAATTTTGCCGATCGCTTGTCCCGATTCTAGATAAGCATGAGCAACAGCAACTTCAGAGAAGCTAAAAGTTTTATCGTCTAAAAGTGGACGTATTTGTCCTCGATCGACTAAATCAGCTAGTTTGACTAAAATTTTGCCATGATGGGATCGGTTAATTCCTGACAGCATTGGCAACAGCATATAAACTAAATGCAAAGTTAGTCCTTTAGCGTGCATCAGGCTTAAATCTTGTTGGGAGGTAGAAACTGTCGATATCACTGTGCCATTTAGCTTTACTGCTTGGAAAGCATGTTGTAAATTATCGTTGCCTACAGTGTCGAAAACCAGATCGAAGCCTTGACCATCAGTATATTGGGCGACAAATTCCTCCACCGCAGTATCAGTATAGTTAATTGCCACATCTGCGCCTAATGAAAGAGCGATCGCCGCTTTGGCTGGGCTGGAAACGGTAGCATATACTTCTGCGCCAGCCCATTTTGCTAACTGTACCCCCAGATGACCGACTCCTCCAGTACCGCCATAAACTAAAACCTTTTGACCAGATTGTACTTGAGCGCGATCGATTAGTCCTTCCCAGGCGGTAATAGATACTAAAGGTAGTGCTGCTGCTTGTGCCATGGTTAAAGATTTGGGCTTATGAGCAATTAAATTACTATCCGCCAGCATATATTCTGCTAAAGCACCGCCTGTTCCTTTGACTCCACCGGCACAGCCATATATTTCATCCCCAACTTTAAAAGCATTGACTTTACTTCCTACTGCTTCAATAACTCCTGCTACATCCCCATGCAAAACAGCAGGAAAATCTGGAGTAATATCAGCTATAAAACCCCGACGTATTTTAGTGTCTACTGGGTTAACACTAGTTGCTGCAACTTTTATGAGTACATGATTAGGTAATAATTCAGGCTTGGGTAAATCTGCCAGGTGGAAACTATCTGGTGCGCCAAAATGTTCAATTACAAATGCTTTCATGGCTAATATTTTTATTTAAACGTTATGTTTCTTATGTACCATTTAGTAGCAAGCACTGGGAAGGATTTACCTGAAAGTGTGTCAGTTACCTTTTAGTAAGTCACCATGAATTCTAGTTTAAACTCCAGAAAAACTGAACTTAATTATCTACCGCAACCTGCTTTGGCTCGAATTGCTAACAGAGGTATTTTTGACACTCAGTGTGAAGGTCATCAAATATTAGATAAAATTGCTAACAAATGGACAATTTTGATTATTTATGCCTTAACACAGGGTAAAAAGCGATATCGCGAGCTTAAACAGCAAATAGCAGGAATATCGTCTAAAATGCTGATCCAAAATCTCCGTAATTTGGAGCGCAACGGATTAATACAAAGAGAGGTATATTCAACAATTCCCCCAAGAGTAGACTATTCTTTAACTGTTTTAGGTGAGTCCTTAGCTGAGCCTTTAGCTATTTTAGGAGAATGGGCATATCAACATATTTCAGATGTTCATGCTTCAGTCGAGCAATACGATAATCGCCCTCAGTCTGAAAGTTTTTGGCAACAAAAGTAAGGCTTGCTGTACAAACTTATTATTAATCTTATGAGACGAGGGTTATACCTCACTTAACTTTAGAGAATGGAATTGATTTGAGTCTGCTTTGTTGGGCTGCGCTTTAACTTGCACATAAGCTACTATCTATATTCTTCTAAATCATCAATAACATCCAGAATTTCAACGAACCGAGAGCCAAAGGCAGTCAACTTATACTCCACGCGGGGCGGAATTTCTGGATAAGCAACTTTCTCGACAATACCAAAGTTGACGAGATCTACTAATCGCTCATTCAAAACCTTAGTTGTCAATCCCTCAGTTGCACGAGTCATCGCTCCTGGGCGGTTGATTCCTTGACGAATTAAGCGTAAAACTTGCAGCATCCATTTACAACCAAGAGTATGCTCCACGATATGAGCCACAGTTGGTTGAGAAGCAGAGATTTTTTTTGGCAAGCTATGGGGTTGTGATGACTGCATTTGCGACTAGACAGTAACTACCTTACTAAATGGTGCTGACTTGCGTGACAAGAAAGAACCACTATACATTGAGTGGTATCGAAATACCTTTACCGTTGATTATAAAGGATGGTTAATAGAGATGGAAATTATGAAAGCAGCCGTACTAACGACATTTGGTGGTGCTGAGAGTTTTGAGATTCAAACTGTACCCAAGCCAGTACCAAAACCTAATCAGGTTCTAGTCCGGGTTTGTGCGACATCGATCAATCCAGTTGATTATCAGACTCGCCGTGGTGACTACAAAGACCTGGTTCGATTACCAGCAATTATCGGAGTTGACATTTCAGGGGTTATTGAGACAGTTGGAGAGTCAGTGACAGACTTTGAGGTAGGAAATGAAGTTTATTACTCGCCACAGATTTTTGGAGAATCTGGCAGCTATGCTCAATATCATGTTGCTGACGCAGGGATTGTTGCGCTTAAGCCTTCTAACTTGTCGCACATTGAAGCAGCGTGTTTTCCTCTTGCAGGAGGAACGGCTTGGGACTGTCTAGTGACGAGAGGTAATCTTCAAGTTGGGGAATCAGTTCTAATTCATGCGGGTGCTGGTGGCGTTGGTTCTATTGCGATTCAACTTGCAAAAGCGATGGGAGCCTATGTTTTTACAACATGCAGTTCTAAAAATTTCGATTTTGTTAAAGAACTGGGCGCAGATCGAGCCATTGATTACAAAAACGAAGATTACGCGGAAGTTATTTCTCAGGAAACAGATGAGCTAGGTGTTGATTTAGTTTTGGATACGGTCGGTGGGCATACAATCCAGCGTAGCCCAGAAATTATTCGCCCATTCGGCAGGCTTGTGAGTATTGTAGACACTGAAACACCACAATCACTCATAGAAGCATGGGGCAAGAATCTGACTATCCATTTTGTTTTCTCGCCACAGTACCGAGCAAAATTAGATGCTTTGACAAAGCTAATCGAGCGCACTCAGCTTCGCCCCGTCATTGATTCAACGCTGTCTTGGGATCGGGTGATTCAAGCACATCAGCGTTTAGAGCGGGGAGGGACGCAAGGGAAAATCGTGCTGGACTTTACCAAAAGTTAGACTATTAGGAATTGCCCATTCGTGACAAGTTAAGATAATCTGATGCTAGTCAACTACTACAGATGTGTCATGTTAATAAACTAACACTAAAGATGGATGTATTTGCTCTTATAGGCGATTAGGCTCCGCCTAGCCTTCGGATCGCCCTTTAAGCAGGAAAAGTTGAGCGACAATATCTTAAAAGCTTAGAACTTTAAGCCAGTTGACAAACATCGTAGTCTTTTAACTTGTCACGAACTCGACTTCTTCAATCATAATTACTATGTTCATCTGCGATCTCCCATGTACAAGAAATTATTTCACCTCAGAAACTTTTCCTGTACATTCAATTAATATATCAACTCATAGATTTTGAATATCAAACCAAGTTTACTTTTTACCCACAACATCTCGGATACGATAAATTGGTCTTCTTTGGGATTCATGGTAGGTACGCATTAACAGTTCGGTTACTAAGCCAAAGCAAAATAAATTGACTCCCGTAATAATTAGCAATACAGCCAGGATCAATAAAGGGCGATCGCCGATATTTTGATTGAAGAATAGTTTTACAATCGTGAGATATGTTCCCATGGCTATCCCCGTTAATAGCGCAATCACCCCACCTAAGCCAAAAACGTGCATTGGACGAGTGAGAAATTTCTTCATGAAGTAAACGGTTAATAAGTCCATCACGACTCGAATCGTTCTACCTAAACCATATTTACTTTGACCAAAGCGTCTGGCATGGTGACTTACGGGTACTTCGGCAATACGCGCACCTTCGATATAGGCTAAGGCTGGTAAAAAGCGGTGCAGTTCACCATATAGGTTCATGTCGGCAATTAATTCGGCACGGTATGCTTTAAGGGAACAACCATAGTCGTGTAGTTTTACCCCTGTCACCTTAGCAATAATGATATTGGCAATCTTTGAGGGTAATAGTCTAGTCAAGGCTGCATCCTGTCTTTTGATCCGCCACCCACTTACCAGATCGTAGCCTTCTTCCAGTTTGCCCAACAACAGCGGAATATCCGCAGGATCGTTTTGCAAGTCGCCATCTAAAGTCACGATTACTTTTCCTGTAGCCAATTCAAATCCTGCTGCCATTGCTGGAGTTTGCCCATAGTTACGACGTAGAATTACCGCCTTGAGATCTGTTCTGCTGCGAGCAAGATCGGTCAAGACATCGGTAGAACGATCTTTTGAACCGTCATCAACACAGATGATTTCGTAATGCAAATTTGTTGTGGCTACAGCATCAGCGATCGCCTGTATTAAAGCTTCGATACTTTCGGCTTCGTTATAAATCGGCACAACTACTGACAAGTCTAACTGAGTCGAATCTAATACTGAAGATAAGCTGCGATTTTCTAAAAAAGGAGATGACATAGAAAGAAATATTAGTAATTTGAGCAAATCAAAGTAAAAGTTGCCTTGACCGATTAAGCCTCGATGATATTGAACAAATATTATCTAGTATTAGAAATCTGTTGTCACTATATTGACATTGACTGTAAGCTCTAGGCTTTTTTTGCCGATTGAAAAAGAAATAGGCAACACCCATATTATGAGTGCTGCCTAGGTTTAAATTATTTAAAAACTAGTAATTTGATTGAGTAACCAAATACTTATGCTAAAGATGCCATTTTCACATCGTTGTTAGCTAGAACATCTTGTAACTCATCTGCTTCCACTGTTTCTTTCTCAATTAGCATGTCCGCTAATTTATCTAAGATGTGGCGGTTTTCCATCAATACTTTCTTAGCGCGACTGTAGGCCTGATCGACGTAGTTACGTACTTCTTCATCGATCGCTGCTGCGGTTTCGTTGGAAAAATCACGGTCAGAGGCAATATCTCGACCCATAAAGACGTTTCCATTCTGACGACCAAGGGCAACAGGGCCTAAGCGATCGCTCATCCCAAAACGAGTTACCATTTGACGAGCTACTCTGGTTACCTGTTGTAAGTCATTTGAAGCACCAGTGGTTACTTCTTCTTCACCGTAGATAATCTCTTCTGCCAAACGTCCACCTAAAGCAACTGCCATTTGGTTTTGGAGATAGGAACGGGAATATAAGCCAGACTCCATCCGATCTTCACTAGGAGTAAACCAAGTTAGACCACCAGCACGTCCGCGAGGGATAATGCTGATTTTTTGTACGGGGTCATAGTCGGGCATTAAAGCACCAACTAGAGCGTGACCAGCTTCATGATAGGCCACAAGCTCTTTACGTTTTTCACTCATCACGCGGTTTTTCTTCTCTGGGCCAGCCATAACGCGATCGATCGCATCATTGACTTCATCCATGGAGATTTCGGTTAAGCTACGACGCGCAGCTAGGATCGCTGCTTCATTAAGCAAATTTGCTAAATCTGCACCAGTAAAGCCAGGGGTACGACGAGCAATCTTGTTTAGGTCAACGTCTTTAGCCAGAGTCTTACCACGAGCATGAACATTAAGGATTTCTTGACGACCAGCGTAATCAGGACGATCTACTACTACTTGACGGTCAAAACGACCAGGACGCATTAAGGCCGAGTCAAGTACATCAGGACGGTTGGTAGCAGCGATGATGATAATACCAGTGTTACCCTCAAAACCATCCATTTCAGTTAATAGTTGGTTAAGAGTTTGTTCCCGCTCATCATTACCTCCACCAAGACCAGCACCACGTTGACGACCTACTGCATCAATCTCATCGATAAAGACGATACAAGGAGCATTAGCTTTTGCCTGTTCAAATAAGTCACGGACACGGGACGCACCCACACCGACAAACATCTCGACAAATTCTGAACCAGAAATACTAAAGAAAGGTACTCCAGCTTCACCAGCTACAGCTTTTGCTAGCAAAGTTTTACCTGTTCCTGGAGGGCCAACCAAAAGCACGCCTTTAGGAATTTTGGCACCAATAGCAGTAAAGCGATCGGCATTTTTGAGAAAATCAACAACTTCAGTTAGCTCAAGCTTGGCCTGTTCGATCCCCGCTACATCACCAAAGGTTACTTGACTCTTGGGTTCCATTTGTACTCTGGCTTTGGATTTACCAAAATTCATGGCTTGAGAGCCTGGGCCACTTTGCGCTCTTCTTAACAAGAAGAATAATCCTACTAATAAAAGAATCGGGAACAAGAGACTACTTAAAGCTCTAAATAACCATCCTTCATCTCCTTGAGGAAGTACAGCAATATCAACACCATTATCACTGAGGATGTCGATTAACTGAGGATCGTTGGGTAAATTAACTCTAATTGGTGTTCCTTCTCGGTCAATTACCTGCGCTTGAGTACGGTCAGCACTAATTTTTACTGTTTCGATTTTATTGTTTTGAACTTCGTCAATTAGTCTGCTGTAAGGCCAACTTTGACTAGTTTGTGGTTGTTGATCTAAAAAGGCAGTACCTAAAGCAACTACCACGATGGCTAGCAAGACATATAGACCTGCGTTACGCCACTTTTTATTGTTATCTTTGCTCACTCAGACAGCCTCCCTTAGCTGAAGATTAAAAATCTTATATGTTTGTTTATTTTAACGATTCTCACCTTGTCAAACCCCAAAACTAGCGGGGTTACATCTGACTAGATACCTTGACCCGTCATAGTCCATTTAGATATAGTTTAAGATATGTAAAGACAAAGCAGTACTAACAAGCTATTGGTTTTTTTAAAACGTTGTTAACTTATGTTAACGTTTCTCAGGAAAAAATGACTAAATATTTTGGAAAAACAGTTTGAAGATCGTGCTTCTACTTCAGCAAGGCTTTAGATTCCATTTCTAATAGCAATTTTCAATAGTAAGTGGAGAGATAAAATCAAATTGTAGGTTGGGGGAGCCACTGCCTTGCCCTAAAGGACTAGTCCTAAAGGATTAGCTCGCAAGCTCGCGTCCTTCGCGTCGCCGAGGTGTCCTCGGTTGTCTATCACGGATACACATTCGGATATAGCAAGTGGCGTTTGAGGCACGAAACCCAACGATCAAAAGATTTTGTTGGGTTTCACTATCGTTCTACCCAACCTACTAAGTCCCTTATTACTTTTGAGAAATGGTATTAGATTCCACCTCTAAAAAGCAAAAAGCAGCGTAGTTCCAGCAATTGTGATTGCTATGGGAAAAAGTTACACTGCTTTGAGTCAAGGTTTTAACACCTAAACTTAGTTGATAAATTTTGGGTTTTTCAGGACGATCGACCGAGTAAGAAATTAGAGAAATTGCTCTCTTTAAGATACCGCTGCTTCAGATCTAACCAAACTCCAACCTCTGCTGCATTTGACTTTACCCTGAATGACGGTGTTAAGATACTGCAATCTAATCCCATATTTACTTCCCAACTCTTTTGCAGTGCAGCGTTCTGAAATATTGCGTTTTTCGTTTTTCCAGCTGTAAGTTTTTTGGTCAAGGTGTACTTCAGATGTTTTTTTGCCAGAAGTAGTAGTTGCTAGGGGCATTAATTCCGTAATTGAATCTTCTACTAGTACTACTTGAGCAACCAACTCACCAATTTCTGGATTACTTGCTGCCAAGTTAAGTCTTTTGAGTCCATCTTTGACGTTGAGTTTTTTCATCCCAAAACGACTTTTTGTGCCATCAGTAGAAAAAATAATTGGTTCATTAACACCTGATTCAATTAAACTTTGGGCTAATTCAGGATTGCTATATTCTTCAGTGGGGACGAGCAAGATTAGGTCTTTTAAGGCAGCTTGATAGGTGATTTTTTTCATGATTAACTCAGCTTTTTCGTTATTGCTTGGGAGAACATCAATCCGATAATTTTTGATAGTGCGACTAATGAATTTGCTCAGGGACGCTTTTGGCTGAAACAGTATTTATTTAAATTCAAAAAGATTTTTTTTACAGCCAGATAGCCAGAAAAGTTTATTAATCTGTTGGAGTCTGTGGCAATTTTTTCCAATGTCGATAGAGTCGCCAGGTCAGAATTTACCAAATCAAAACTTTATTTAGACTAAACAAAAGCTTTGACAGTCACATTGTATTCATCTCCGAAATTTTACTCATCCGTATGATTACTGAATTTATAATCCCTTTGAAACCAGGGTAAAACTAAAATTTGAGCTAAATTAACTCAAATTTAATTATTTTTTAAGCTTTTCAGTCAAATTAGACAGATGTTAATGCTGTGTATTTTATTTTATTAGTAAAATCGTCTACTCAGATAAACGTTTTGAGGATTTCTGATAAAAGCAAAGCTATTTACACCTTGTTTGACAAAAATTTCACTGCTGTTTAGATTTAATTTCTTAACTATTCTAATTCTATTTATAGTTATAGAGTAATTAGCGATCGCTTTCAATTAAAGATTAAGAAATAAATTTCCTCGTCAACTAAAATTAATTCAAGCTATTTTAACAAATAAGTAATAATACTTAGTCTCTGGTTGAAACAAAGTTGGCGATTGCGTATTTTTACCAGGGTACAATTACTGAGAAAATATACCGATAAAATACCAGGAAGTTTCAAGATATTTTTGATTGTCCGTTCTGGGAAAAAACCGAGAAATTAATCAAAAGCTGCTGCTAAATAATCTTTAATGGTTAGTTGATGACGCTCAATTGTAATTGCTTGACCAATTTCCAGATGATTAATTTGAGCCAAATCAGAGTTGGCATTTTTGGTAAGATCGCAGGGTTGATAACTGACTAGTCCTACATCAAAGCGACAGGGAAATTCAGCCAAGGAAGGATGTTTACTTAAGAAAAAAGATGCAGTTTGAATTAACTTTTGCTGTTTAATAGCGTCGATCGCCAGTAAACCATCTGCATCCCAATTATAGGCGCTGCGGGTTTTAACCTCGACAAAGGCGATCGCCCCAGATGTTCGATCCTGAGCAATTAAATCAATTTCTCCCCAGCGACAACGCCAGTTATACTCCAATAGCTCATAATTATCTAACTGTAACCATCGACCAATTAACTGTTCTCCCAAAGTGCCGATTTTTTTCATTGGTTACTGATTACTGATTGCTGAAATTAAGGATTAACTGCTTGAGTTGTCCAGGTTTGATCTTCTTGCAGATTATATAAAAAGCGTTGCTGAGGATCTCCTTTTAATTGAAGATAGTCGATTCTGTGGGGAGTCAATAATAATAAACAAAAATTATCGTGAGGGTTATTTGCGTCTGTAAGCTCGATCTCAAAAGCCGATTTATCTGATCTAGGTTGGGCGGGATCTGGCCAGGAAAATTGCGATCGCGCAGAGTCAGAAAGATCCTGCCAAGTTATCTTACGTGCTTGTTGTAAATCAAGATTTGTTGATTGAACAGTAACCAACTGAAGCTTTCCTGAGATCCGAAACTGTTCGCGGGTTTTAGTAAAGTACCAACAAATTTCAGCTAAGGGTTGATGCTCAATATCTTGCATCTTGGCACTACGAACATCAGTAATAATTTTCAGCCGATTCTGCTCGTCATCTAAAAAGCCGCGAAAAACCACAGTACGATTAGCTGGATAGCCTGCTGGGTTAATAGTAGCTAACTGAAAATAACGAGAATGGGGTTTAGAACGATTGTGGTGAATGGCACTAGAAAGTGGCGATCGCCAAGGAGCAAGCATAGACAGTGAGCAGTGAGCAGTGAGCAGTGAGCAATAAACAAATACCGAATACTTAAATGATGCCCATCAACAATTAGTAATCAGTAATTAGTAATTAGTAATTAGTAAATAAATAGGAACGGAAATAACCATATAGATAGAACATATCGATCGCAATTACAATTCCTTTTGTCCAAGGGGAATTTAGCAAACTAAGCACCAGTGGATTTACTCCCAATACTAATGCCATTTCAATAAAAGCAACGATTCTGCCGTAGTGATTAACATCCCAGTAAGAAAATGGACTAATCAAGCGATAGTTGCTCAAAGGAAAAAAGTGACGATGGGCATCATCGTGGTGTACGGGAAGGTCTAATAAAGAATGACAGACCATACTAACAAACAAAATTAGCCCTGGTTTCCAATCAAAACGATAACAAATAGCAGCTCCAATGAGTGCCAAAGGAATCGAATGAAACAAAGCCACTGTGTTTTGGCAAAAAGGTTCATAATAAGCCTCTGACCAAATTTTGCCTTCGGGCATTTTATAAATAAATTTGGCAACTAAATAAAAGATGAATATTGGTACATCAGGTAAAATTGCGCCGATCGCGATCGCTAGATTCTCCGTGGCAGAGCTTGTTTTTCCTAGTAAAGCTAGATTAAGTATGTAGTGACCAGGAGTATTCATCTATGGTGTTTAGATAGCTAATTCACATCAGACTTATAGTAGCTTAAGGTGTCGTTCTCCATACTGAATCAGTAATTACTAATCGGTAATCAGCCAAAAAAAGGCTCTTGCTCCATCCCGCACAGTCTTTTCGATCGGTTCAGGAGGGTTTTTTGAAGGCACAGAGATCGCTTGAAAGTTTATTCCTCGACTACGAAGCACTATGTCGCCAATGACTTTTGCTCGTTGCATATGGTTTTCTGAGGTGATGAGATATACGCTGTCTATTCCCTGAGCTTTTAGTTCATCTACTAAGGTCGTAAAATTAGTTACGGTATCGCTGGCTCTGTAATCAAAATGAAGGCGATCGCTTTTGATCCCTGCATTATGAAAAATCTTTTGAGCATATGCTTGAGGACTACCAGAAGAAATCCAAATTGGCAGATCGGGGTGTTGCTGAGCTAATTGGGCTGCATATCTTTCTCGCTCTTCATGTCCTCCCAAAACCAATAAAGCTTCGGGATTAGAGGTGATTTGATGACCTGGTTTGAATCCGACACAAAGGGATGTTGCCACAGTAAAAAGCAAAAATAAGTATTTAAAATTGCTGGCTCGATTGAGATTGGTTAAATTGGGTTCTGTTTTTGGAGATAAACGTAAAAACATAAGTAGCAGGTAGGGGCGAACGGCCGTTCGCCCCTACTATAAAAGAGGCGATCGCCACTGATGCACAATTTTATGCATAAACTCGCTCTATTGTATGGAGATTTTTTTCAGATGTCTCGTCTCTAGAGAATTATTTCGGCATAAGATGAGCGAAAATTGAGCCAGCGATCGGATTAAACGATTAAATAGTAAACAAGAAGGGGACAGATTTTGTTACTCTTAGAGACGCTGTATCTTACTTAATTACTTAGCTACTGGGCATGAGAACAAATTACTGTGGCGAATTGCGAGCCGAACATATAGATCAAACTGTTACTATCTTTGGCTGGGTCGATCGTCGTCGTGACCACGGGGGAGTTATATTTATTGACTTGCGCGATCGCACTGGCACAGTTCAGATTGTCAGCGATCCCCAGCGTACCCTTAAATCTTATGCTGATGCGGAGTCTTTGCGTAGTGAATATGTAGTTAAAGCCGTGGGGCGAGTTAGTCAGCGTCCCCCAGAATCTCTTAACGATAATCTGCCGACAGGACAGGTAGAAATTTATGCTGAATCAATTGAAGTCCTCAACGCCGTTAGTAAACAGCTTCCTTTTCAGGTTTCTACTGCCGATACAGAAACTGTTGGTGAAAAGCTACGGCTGAAACATCGTTATTTAGACTTAAGACGCGATCGCATGGCGAAAAACCTCCAGTTACGTCACCAGGTAGTTAAGGCAATGCGCCGTTTCTTAGAAGACGAGCAAAACTTTATTGAAGTGGAAACGCCGATCCTGACTCGTTCGACCCCTGAAGGGGCAAGAGATTATTTGGTGCCATCGAGAGTAAATCCTGGTAATTGGTATGCCCTGCCTCAGTCTCCCCAATTATTTAAGCAATTATTAATGGTATCGGGTTGCGATCGCTATTATCAAATTGCCCGTTGCTTCCGCGATGAAGATTTGCGCGCCGATCGACAGCCAGAGTTTACTCAGCTAGACATGGAAATGAGTTTTCTCTCTCAAGATGAAATTATTGAACTCAACGAAGGGTTAATCAGCCGTATTTTTAAAACCGTTAAGGGAATTGAATTATCAACTCCTTTTCCCCGGATTACATATGCTGACGCGATGGCGCGTTACGGGACAGATCGCCCCGATACTCGCTTTGCCATGGAATTAGTTGATGTTTCCGATATTGTACAAGATTCGGGATTCCAAGTCTTCTCAGGGGCGATCGCTAGTGGTGGACAGGTTAAAGTGTTACCTATCCCTGGAGGCAATGATGCTATCTCGAATGTGCGGATTAAACCCAAGGGGGATATTTTTAACGAAGCCGTTACCGCAGGGGCAAAAGGAATTGCCTACATTCGCGTGCGGGAAAACAACGAAATCGACACCATTGGGGCAATCAAAGATAATCTCAATGAAGAGCAAAAACAGGAATTGCTCAGACGTACTGGAGCAAAACCAGGACATTTACTCTTGTTTGGGGCAGGAGATACTGATACCGTCAATAAGTCTTTAGATCGTCTCCGCTTATTTATTGCGCAAGAAATGGGCTTAATTGATAACCAACAGGTTAATTTAATCTGGGTCACAGAATTCCCCATGTTTGAATGGAATGCCGATGAGAAACGCTACGAAGCACTTCACCATCCTTTTACCGCTCCTTATCCCGAAGATCGAGCCGATTTAACTACTGCTAGAGCGCAAGCTTATGACTTGGTATACAACGGGATCGAAATTGGTGGTGGTAGCTTGAGAATCTATCAAAAAGAACTTCAGGCAGAAGTGTTTAAAGCGATCGGTTTATCCGATCAGGAAGCCGATAATAAATTTGGCTTCTTGTTAGAGGCTTTTGAGTATGGCACACCTCCCCATGGAGGAATTGCCTTTGGCTTAGATCGCTTGGTCATGCTTCTGGCGGGAGAAGAATCAATTCGCGATGTAATTGCCTTCCCCAAAACTCAACAGGCTAGCTGTCCCTTAACCAATGCCCCTGCTGCGGTAGATAAAAAGCAACTTAAAGAGCTGGAAATTGCTTCGACTTATCAACCCAAAAAAGAATAGAAGCTGATGTAAGTAGTAAGTACTACTACTTTATAACTAAATCAGTCTTTTGCCACTGAAAAAATGGTATTCTTTAGTCTAATATAAACGTATCAATCAGCCTGATTAAGGAGGCTTTGAGCCGATTGAAAGGTTTATTGATTAGCAAAAATTTTTTATAACCTAAAAATTATGCCGTCATCTGGGTTTAACTATAACGAACAATATGACGAGGAAACTCTGACCATTGTTGATGAGGATGGGCGATCGCTTCCTTGCTACATTGAGCAATCTTTGGAAGTAGATCAACTGACCTATTTACTATTAGTACCTGTTGATATTCCTGTCATTATCATGACTATTAACCAGGATAGTGAAGATGAAGTAGAAGCAGCAATGCTAGATGATGAAGAGGCGATCGCCAAAATATTTGACAATGCCAAAGCGGTATTAGCCGAACAAAATCTCTATCTACACCACACAGCCTATACTCTGACTGCTACGGGAGAGTTACCTCCCATTGAAGAGGAACAGGTGTTGACTCTTGATAGTGGTGAAGATGATGATGACGTTGACGAGGAATTGCAGTCTCTATGTTATTTCTTTCATGCCGAGCAAAAATACGGGATTTATACACCCTTAACTCCGCTGTTATTTTTTGCGCGCTACGATGCAGAAAACCATTTAGAATTGGTTTCTCCAGATCAGGAAAACCTATTGCCAATTCTTGAAGAACTACTGTCAGAAGAATAGTTGGTTGCGAAAATCAGTCAGTTTTATCTATATTTAGGGATTAATTAGCATAAAACAGACAGTTCTAAAAAACCAGGCTAAGATAAGACCCAGCTTTATTTTTAGAGCCAATGATTAATGATTTAACCTAGCCAGATCTATTTAAAATGACTGCTCAAAAAAAGCGTAAAAAACCAGTTTCTCGCACTAAATCTCCTAAAAGCTTGGCGATAAAAATTATACCCATAGCGATCGGTGCAACTGCACTTTTGGGTTGGACTAGTTGGAATAGTTCAATTGCTCCTGTAGAGGCGAGCAGCGAAGGCAAACCAAAGCAAGTTCAGTTTACTGTTAAACCTGGAGTTTCAGGCAATGAAATTGGCGAACAGTTAGCTGATGCTGGTTTGGTTAAATCTCTCAATGCTTGGAAACTTTGGACTAAATACAAGCAAGCTGCCGACTCCTCTGGCGGATTTAAAGCTGGCACTTATCAATTGTCTCCTGAAGAACCCTTAACTGATATTGCAGCTAAGATTTGGTCTGGCAAAATTATGCAGATCGACTTCACTATTCCCGAAGGTTGGTCAACCAGACAGATGGGAAAATACTTTGAGTCACAAGGCTATTTTAGCGCTGCCGAGTTTGCCGAGGCAGTCAAAAATATTCCCTACGACAAATATCCTTGGCTACCCCAAAATTTACCAATCTTAGAAGGATTTTTATATCCTGATACCTACAAAATATCTAGCGACTTAACCAACGATCCTCAAGCAATCATCAATACCATGTTGACTCGGTTTGAGAAAACTGCTTTACCTGTCTATGAAGCAGCAAAACCAGATATGAGCCTGTTAGATTGGGTCACCCTCAGCAGCATCGTTGAGAAAGAAGCCGTGATTGGCACAGAGCGCTCTTTAATTGCGGGGGTTTTTACCGCGAGGCTAAATCAGGGAATTAAGCTAGAATCAGACCCCACGGTAGAATATGGTTTAGGTATTAGACAGACGGCAGATCAACCTTTAACCTATTCTCAAGTAGGCACTCCCTCCCCCTACAATACCTATATGAATACAGGCTTAACTCCCACTCCCATCGCTGCACCTGGTTTGGCGAGCCTTAAAGCTACCTTAAACCCCGACAACACTGATTACCTATTCTTTGTCGCACGTTATGATGGTACTCATGTCTTCAGCAAAACGTTAAGTGAGCATGAAGCAGCAACTAGAGAGATTCGTCGCCAGAGAAATCAATGAGCAGCGAGCAGTGATCGGTGATTAAATTAATCCCTAGTTTTCCTTTCTTCTCTGACAAAAGACATGGATTTATTGCGATCGCTTCCGATTGGTTCTTATTTAGAACAACCTATAACTTGGCTGCACAAAGTCGATCCTAGAGTTAAATTAGCTTGGCTAATGACCTTTTTGATTGCTCCTGTGTTAGGTAATCCCTGGTGGCGTATCGTCTTGGCAGGGTCATTAATCCTGTTGACTATTGTTGCGGGAATCCCCTTTCGCGTCTGGTGGAAGCAAATTGGCTGGTTGTTGTTGTTATGTACTTTCTTATTTTTGTTTGCTAGCGTTGCTCCCGATACTTTAGCAGTAACGCATCAGCCAAGAACGCCACCTTTTTGTGCTAATCCTGAAGTAACCTCTAGTAATAAACCTAATCAAGTATCCCCTTCGTCTGCCTGTCAGTCTCAATTGCCAAATGCTAGCAGTTATCGCTTCGTTTACTTTGATCAACCCAAATTCGCTTTTTTGCCTCGCCTGACAATTACTCGTCGCTCTCTGGACATAGCTGTCAAGGTATCTACTCTAATTTTTACTTTGATTTACAGTACCAGTTTGTATCTTTTAACCACGGCTCCTGAAGAAATTACCGCAGGTTTAGAAGATCTCATGAGTCCCCTGCGTCGCTTAAATTTACCCATTGCCGAAATTACTTTAACTTTGACTCTTTCTCTGCGCTTTATTCCTTTAGTCTTAGAAGAAGTACAGAATTTAGTCCGTTCAATTCGCACCAGAGCGATCGACTGGAAGAAACTTGGATTGCGTCGTAGCACACAATTATGGTTAATTGTTTCCGAAAAATTGCTCGAAAATTTACTACTTAGAGCAGAACAAATTGCTACGGCAATGGACGTTCGCGGTTTTACTAGTCCTAACGAGCATCGAGTTCAATGGCATCAATTGAAGTTGAGATGGCGCGATTGGATCGCTTTAGGCATTTTAATTCCCTTTTGGTGTGCGCGGTGGTTTATTGGGGGAACTAGCTGAAAAAACAATGCTGAACAACCTAGTCTGACTTGACTGAGAGACTAGGAGACTGGGAAAATAATCGATCGCTATTTAATCTCATTCATGCCGATCAAAGAAGTAATGCAGCCGATAAAAATATGGCAATGGCGATCGCTAACTCTTAATCATCGTACTGCTTCAGAAGTTTTTACTGCCTTATTTCTTGATGATCCAGTTGCTACTCTGCTCGAAAGTCCAGGAACAATTGCAGATTTAGAACAACCACAGTTATCACGCTATTCAATTTGTGCTGGCTCGCCTAGAACTAAAGAGCAGAAATTTCAATTATGGACTCCGAAAATTGGTGAAATCCTACCTTTCTTGCGATCGCTACTAAAGCAACCCACTAGTCATAATTCTCAGGTGGCTCATTTACCCTTTACTGGTGGTTGGCTAGGTTGGCTAGGTTACGATCTTGCTTGGGAGATTGAAAAATTACCCGAACTCAAGCAGGATACTTTACCCTTTCCCGTAGCATATTGGTATGAGCCAGATTGTTTTGCTGTATTAGACCATGTAGCTCAAACTTTATGGCTGGCTGCTGGTGATTTTGAGCAGTTAGAAAACTTGGTCGCCAAACTTGCTGCATTTCAACCCGCTCCAGAAATTGTGCCAAACACGCCAACAACATCCACAATTACTTTCTTAACCGATCGAGAACAGTATCAAAACGCAGTCGAACAAGCAAAACAGCACATACAAGCAGGAGATATTTTTCAGACTAATTTATCCTTGAGATTTCAAACTAGTACAACTAACAATAGCTGGTTAATTTATCAAGAGCTACAGAAAATTAATCCTTCTCCTTTTGCTAGTTATTGGCGATCGCCTTGGGGAGATGTGATTAGCTGTTCTCCTGAACGATTAGTGCAGTTAGAGGGCAATTTAGCGCAAACTAGACCCATTGCGGGAACGAGAAGAAGAGGAATAGATCGCCAAAGCGATCGCGCTTTGGCAGCAGAATTACTTGCTAATACCAAAGAACGAGCCGAACATATCATGCTCGTCGATTTAGAACGCAATGATTTAGGACGAGTTTGCCAGTGGGGTTCAGTCGAAGTAGACGAGCTGTTAGTTATTGAACGCTATAGCCACGTAATGCATTTAGTCAGTAACGTCAGAGGAATTTTAAATAGCGATCGCGATGCCGTCGATTTGATCCGAGGTGTCTTCCCTGGTGGAACAATTACAGGCTGTCCTAAAGTGCGCTGTATGGAACTAATCGAAGAGCTTGAACCTGTGCGTCGTAGTTTATTCTATGGTTCTTGTGGCTATCTCGACCAGCGAGGAAATTTAGACCTCAATATTCTGATTCGTACTTTGCTCTATGTCAAATCGCCTGATAGTGATATCGCTCAAGTATATGGACAAGTTGGTGCGGGGATAGTTGCCGATAGCGAGCCAGAACAAGAATGGTACGAGTCTTTAAATAAAGCCGAGGCGCAAATTGCAGCTTTGCAATTCAAACCGTGACTAACCAGATCCATTTTAAATACTTCTCGTTTAAGCTTTGTTATTGATTAGTTAAGTAGTAGGTAGTCCTAAAGGATACCGCTTCGCATATAGGTAGTGAATAGTAGGTAGCGTTACTTGTTACTCGTTACTCGTTACTTTTCTAGCCTCATATATTAATCCGCATTTGTTAAACGAGAAGTATTGGCTCCATTCTAAATAAATAGGGACACCATTAAATAGCATCCCCACTCTCAAAAAATATTACTTTTAATTAATTTGGTAACGATGTTCGGACACTGTTAAAGCCCGCCTCGTTTATCTCGCCCTTGACGACGGCGATCGCGCCACTGGACAACAGAAAGATAGCCAACTCCTAAACTTAGTAGCCCTAGAATGCCTATGGCTACTAGAAACAGAGTATTTAGTAATTGAGTTTCCACGACTAGAATCCGTTACGACCCCAGACAACCATGGCGATCGACCAGGAGAATAAAGCTAAGATTGTTACCCAGCCTAAAGTTAAAATATCCATGCTTTGTATCTTTGTTTTGAAATATCTATTTAATTTGGCAACTATAAACCTTATCATACTTCTTAAGCGGTATTTTGTGGTGTGAAACCCCATAATTAGAGTAGCCAGTATTCAGATAGTTAAATAAAGGGTTTGATTAGCTTACGAGCGATCGCCAAATCCAAAATTAAACGAGCGATCGCAAAACAGACAATACTTTGCAAAACTAAACCAGCTAAAGATAATAGTTCAGCTAAAACCAAGTTTCTTTCAACTAAAGCCAATCCTCTAACTAAACCAAAGGCAAGTACGGCACCGTCTTGAAGATGAGAATTGCGATCGCTGCGAATTATATAGCGATAGGTTACGCCAAACAAAAAACCACTAACTGCACCAATAGCTAATTGAATCGCCGATATCCAGCTAATGACCCCAAAATTAGTATTCAATTTGAGGATCAAATCGCTCACCAAACCTTGAACTACCAACAATACTAATGCTGCCAGGGTAAATGCGATCGCGCCGATCAGTCCCGCCTTAACAGATTCAATCCTTTCCGTAACTAAACTAGGCACAATTCCCTCTCATAATTTACCCGAACCATGAATACTAGTATGCCTTTTTTCGCTCTCCAAGTAGATATCGGAATTTAATTTGGCACTTTTATGCACTGCATCTGACTTAATAGTTAATAAAATATATTTACTATCGAGAATTATCGAAAAACTGTAATGTTATGGTCAAAGATAGTTTTTAAGCGAATTACTATATAGTTGAGGTACGGAGTGGAAGAAGCATTGCAATGGTTGTATAAAAAGAAATTGTAGTCCTAAAGATGTAAGGATGCGTTGTAATGATGAACGAAATACCAAATTGCTCCAACATGATTTTCAATTTATCACTAACCAAACTTAACCCAGCAGCTAATGTAGCACCATAGGTTAGGCTATCTCCTGTATCTACATCATTAAATGTATTTGCTGCGAAGATGAAGTTAAATTTTTTGTCTTCTGTAGCTGTCTGATTAGCGATCGCTTTTTTTAAAATTGATGACACGCTCTAGTAATCAGTAATCAGTAAAGTAATCAGTAATCAGTAATCAGTAATTACCAGGTTTCATAATTACCGCGCCATAGGCATCAGGATTAAGATATTTTTGGGCTGCTATTTGTAAGTCTTGAGCTGAAACGGCTTGAATATGTTGAGGATAATTTAAAGCTGGGTCAAGATCCTGTAGCTGGGAATAATAGTAACCATAGAGGTTAGCGCGATCGCTGGGACGTTCATTAGCAAACACAAAACGATTGGCTACTTGAGTACGAATACGGTCTATATCTTGGTCGACAATAGGTTCGTTTTGAATGACTCGGATTTGTTGAGCGATCGCTTGTTCTACCGCCTCAATGTTTTCTGTTGGCAAGGCAGCAGAGATATAAAATACTCCCTGATGGGTTTGAGTCATGTTACTCACGCCAATCTGATTAACCAGACCTTTTTCTTCTCGTAATTCTCTAAATAGGCGAGATACTTTACCCTGTCCTAAAATTACCGCCAAAATGTCTAAAGCATAGGTTTGATCGAGGTTTTCCATGCCAGGAACACGCCAAGTCATAATTAACCGTGCCTGTTGTAGACTCTCATCGGTATATTCGCGACGGACTATTTCTGTAAAAGGCGCTTCTGGGGCGACCGAAGGAGTACTATTTTTAAGATACTCGTCACGGGTAGTATAATGCTGTTCAAAGCTGTTGGTAACAATCTCGATCAACTGTTCTACAGGAAGATTACCCACGACGGCTGCGGTCATAGAATTAGGCTGATACCAAGCACCATGAAAATTGCGCATTTGTGGCGATCGCAAATTTTCAATTACAGATGCAGGGCCTAATACAGGACGACGATAAGGTAAGGTGGCAAAACAAGTTTCCATCGAACGAGAGAAAGTACGACGACTAGGACTATCTTCTGAGCGACGGATTTCCTCCAGAACAACTAGTTTTTCCCGTTCAAAAGCTTCGTCTTCTAAGCTAGGGTTTAAGACTACATCAAGCTGCAAGGGTGCTAGTTCAGCAAAATCTTGCGGTGCAGTGGTTATATAGTAATGAGTATAGTCCTGACTAGTAGCAGCATTGGTTTCTGCACCTCTTTTCTCGATTAAATGCTCAAATTCGCCAATTTTTAGATTAGGCGTGCCTTTAAACACCATATGCTCTAAAAAATGCGCCATGCCGTTGATTTCGTTGCTTTCTTGAGCTGAACCAACATTAATCCAGACATTGAGGTTCACTGCTTCAACAGGCATCTGTTCGGCAATAATAGTTAAACCATTATCGAGTTTACATATAGTTGGGGCGTTGAGTTTAGGCTGTTGCGTAATAATAGAAGTCATTAAAAGTACTTTTTGCTATACCAAATATATAAAAAACTTATAGTTATTCTAATCATTATTTACTGATAAAGGAGTTGAAGAATGTTTTAATTTAGGGACTTGGGGACTTGGAGACTTGGGGACTTGGGGACTTGGGGACTTGGGGACTTGGGGACTTGGGGAATCACTTTATTTAAAGTCGTTAGTCATACTCGATCTTACTTGGCGATCGCCAACAACAAAGTAAAGAAAAAGACCGCTCTTTGCAAAGCGATCTTAATCATGAGTTCATCTAGTTGATTGTCAAGATTGTTTTGAGGAATAGGAGTCAAAAGTCACAAAGGGCTTGCCCGCATGTAGTCTGAATAACCTACAATTGTTTGACAACGAAGTCGAAGGTTTTTACCTATTACCCATTACCTATTACTTATTACCTAACCTCAACTCCTCAATTCAAAATTGACAGACTACATTTTTGATAAATCTTTGCCGTTATTTCACAGCATTAGCGGCACTACTTACCACACCCTTGAGGGCAGCAATGCCCTGTTCGACACTTGCCCAAATACCCATATCAGGTTCTTGTCCTGTCAGTTCTCTAGTGCCAACGAAGTAAAGCACGCCTTTAAGAACTTCTTGATGAGCGCGGTTTTCAAAGTTGACTTTATTCAACGGTTCCATTGCGTCTTGTAGTTCATCGTTGAGAGATTGAGCGGCTTTATGAAGTACTAAGCCAGTCATGCTTTGCTGATGTTTTAATAGCTCAAGTTGAAAGAATTTATCATATTCTGTTAACTCTGAGCCATCCATCATTTGACCGATTTTATCAGCGTGTTGTTGGGTAATGTCGCGGGGTTGAGCCGCATTACCAAATTTGGCGATCGTCTCATCAATATCGCTTAAGTTCTGGCGATCGCTTTCCAACATTTTTTCTAGTCGTTCGCGAATTGTTTGATCATTTGTCTGTGCCATTAGTTTCTGTTCGTATTCGATCAAAACGTTCTGAATCAGCTTGAGATCGCCAAGTTTGGTAGCTATATTTGTTTGAGTAGTCATGGTTCGTTTATCTAGTTGTTATTTGAAATAAAATTGAGTATCTTATTTCATGATCTCGCGAGATTCCTCAACTCTCCTCCGTCTAGGGTAAGAAGTCTATTTCTATCCAGTGACTGGATGTTGTCCGTAATAAGGCATAATTTCTGACCAGTGGGGCTGTTTTCCCTGCTGCCAATCTGTATAGGCTAAATCCAAAACATTAGTCACAGAAGCAGCAATCTGTTCGCTAGCGGTAATTAATTGATAGGCAGGTAAATCTGCCAGAGTTTTCTGCCAAACTTCTGGAGTCATTAAGGTATCCTGCATATATGTCTTAAGCCCTAAGTCAGTTACCTGATAAATGCCGACAAATAGTTGCTCTCGTCTAGCATCCATCTGAACCGCTAACAAATTTTCTCCTTGATAGTTTTGGGCTGCGGCTATGGCTGCTAAGTTGGAAATACCAAATAAAGGAATGTTTAGCTGTTGGGCAATAGTGCGGGCAGTAACAACCCCGACACGAGTTCCTGTAAAGCCTCCTGGCCCTTTAGCTACGGCGATAAAGGCTAAATCTTGCCAAGTTTGAGGCAGTAGCATTGCTGCTAGATGTTGATGTAGTTGGGATGCTAAATCTCGTCCTAAATCCCAGGTTTGACTACGGCTGTCCCCTGCATAATTATTAATAGCTATGCCCAATTGTGGTGTACTAGTATGAAGAGCGATCGCATATTTATTATGTGTCAGGTGTGAATTGGCTGCGTTTAAATTCATTGGTTGTTAGCTTTTAGCCATTAGCTTTTAGCTTTTAGCTTTTAAAAAAGAGTGTGGAGTTTAATTGAATCAAGTTATCAATTCACTAAATAATATCTGACCTAGCCAATTAATTGTTCTCGCGGATTAAAAAAGCGTTTGTAAATTCCTTCAGTAATTAAGATTGTCGTCATCAAATTAACTAAAACGATCGCAAATAAAATCAAGATCTGATAAGAAGCTGCATCGCGAGGATTACTACCCCCTAATACTTGTCCTGTAAGCATTCCTGGCAGACTAACCAAGCCCATCACCACCATATTATTTAAAGTAGGAATTAAGCCTGTGCGAATTGCCTCTCGTTGATAGCTAGCGATCGCTTGTTTTGCCGTAGCACCTAAACTGAGATGGGTTTCAATTTCCAGACGGTTGTGCTGAATTGAGTTTAATAGGCGATCGCCCGCTAAGGATGCACTATTCATCGCATTACCAAATAGCATCCCAGCTAAGGGGATTAAATACTGGGGTTCGTACCATCGATCGGGCTGCACGATCAACAAAATTACATAGGCTAAAGTAAAAACATTACTGGCAACTAAAGCTAAAATTACCGTCGATAGAAGTCCCTTCAGCTTTTGATCGATACGGTTACGGGTGACAACTGAGGCAATAGCAATCATGATCCCTAAAATGCCCAACACCGCTAGCCAGTTATCAATCGCAAACACCAGATCTAAAATATAGCCAATGGCGATGAGCTGCACTAAAGAACGTCCTGCACTATAGGCTAGCTGCTTTTCTAAGCCTAGTTTACGCCATAAAGATAAGGCGATCGCCAAACCAATCAAGCCCAAACATAAAACCAAATCAACCGTATCTAAGACAATTAAATCATTCATTCTTGATGGACAAAGTAATACTGGCGTTGCTGATTTAGCGAACGAGCGCGGTCTTGAAGGTTTCCTTCTTAGAGCGACTCGTTTAAGACAAGTGTGAAACCGATAATAATACTGTTCGGAGCTATAGGCTATAAGCTATAAGCTATAAGCTTTTTAAATTGGTATACCCTGATTCAGCAACGCCGTAATACTAAATCCGATTCTCAAAAATAACTTTATAGTAAGTAGCAAGCAGTTTAATCCGCTAAAACTCCATTACCCATTACCCATTACCCATTACCTTAGGGAGATAATCGACTGATTGACCAATTACCATCAGCTTGTAGATCGTATACTAAGCGATCGTGGAGACGACTGGGACGACCTTGCCAAAACTCCAGCCGATTAGGTACAACTCGAAATCCACCCCAATGTTCGGGTAAGGGAATAGTATCCTCACCGCTATATTGTGCTTGTAAACTAGCCAACTTTTGCTCTAATACTTCTCGGTTAGCAATCACCTGACTTTGATTTGATGTCCAAGCACCAAGCTGTGATGCTTTAGGGCGACTATGAAAATATTCTAATGACTCGGCTGATGATAACTTCTCAACTTTGCCCTCAATCCGAATCTGTCTTTCCAGCTTATCCCAAAGAAATACTAAAGCAGCATAGGGATTAGCGATTAACTGCCGTCCTTTTTGGCTGTCGTAATTGGTATAGAATACAAAACCTCGCTCACTGACACCCTTAAGCAAGACAATCCTCGCACTAGGCTTACCATCAGCAGTAGCAGTGGCTAAAGTCATGGCGTTGGGTTCAATTAAGTCGGCTGCCAAAGCCTGCTCAAACCAGAGGTTGAACTGATGGATCGGATTAGAGTCTAGATCGGCTTCACTTAATCCTGCCAGAGTATAGTTTTGTCTTAAATCGGCGATCGATGAATCCACTTTTTCTCAGCAACAAAGAACAGTTATTAATTTAACAATTAATAGACTCTTTGCCTGAATATTGTTGAAGAAGTCGTCCTTTGCATCGCTCTCGAAGGGGAATACTTTTGACTTTTAAGGTGTTTTTTGGCTACTTAAGTAAAGCATGATATATTTACCCCTTAATCTAAACGTAATGAAGATCTGGATCAGAGGAGTAATACAAGGTGGTTGCAATTAATGAGAATGCTAAAGAATCAGACTCGATTAAGCTAGCCAAGCCAATAGATCCAGTTGGCAGAGTAGAGATTACAACTAAAACTACAGCGTATTCCAAAGAGTTGAACATTGGAACAGGAACTTTAGTTGCTCCCAATAAAGTTTTGACAGCAGCTCATGTGATCGATCCCGACCTCAATGGCGTAATTGATGTTAAGGACTTATCAAAGTATTCGTTTGAGTTGGGGGATGATTTAGATGCAGGTTCGGATCACAGCTTGAAAATCGAGCGGGTTAGTTTACATCCATCTTGGCAGGCCGCTAAAGCTAATCGAGTCAGCAGCGTTGATGAAAGTGAAAATGTTGCCAATCCGCGATATGACCTAGCTATATTGACTTTAAGTGAAGACTTTACAGACATTGAACCAGTTGCGGTTTCACCTAATGTTCCTGAACTAGCAGATGATACATCTTTACTCGGTAAAAAAGGAACTCTGATTGGCTATGGAGATTATGGACAGCCAATTGCTACTTCAGGCAATAGTGACGGTTTACGCCGTGCAGCCGAAAATATTATTGACAGCGTTGACGATGGCTTAATTCGCTTTGACTATGACAGCACTTACTCCTTCGATCAGCAAAATAATAATCAAGGATTAACCAGTCCTAATCTAGATGGCTCTTTCCCAGAATTTACACCTGTGCCAGACTCTTCGCCCAAACCAATCCGTTTGGAAGGAGGAATTGGCCCTGGTGATAGTGGTGGCCCATTGCTAGTCGAGTCGGATGCAGGCCCTACTGTTGTTGGAGTTGCCAGTGAATTTATCGATCCCGATCCCTTAGGTACTCCCGTCTCTGGTTATGGTTCAATTTATGTCTATTCATCACTTGATAACCCTAAAACCCTCGACTTTTTGAGTGATGAGGACATAGTTTAGCTTGTTGGAATTACAACAAGGCGGGGATGACCCGCCTAATTATTTACTTCAAAATTTATAACTTCAGACTCAAAAATTTTGCCGTTTAAATTGCCTCTAAAACAGTTTTGGCAGCTGCTAAAGTGCGATCGACATCTTCATCAGTATGGGCAAGAGAGGTAAAGCCAGCCTCGAACTGAGAAGGTGCAAGATAAATACCTTGTTCTAACATTCCGCGATGGAAACGCGCAAATTTTTTCATGTCGGCAGTTTTGGCATCATCGTAGTTATGAACTGCTTGACCAGTAAAGAACATGCCAAACATAGCGCTAATATTACCGCCAGTGACTTCGTGTCCTGCTTCTTTGGCTACGGCCAATAAACCTTCAGAAAGTTTAGTGGTAATGCGGTCTAGCTGTTCGTAAGTACCTGGCTTGCTCAGTAATTCTAAAGTTTTAATCCCCGCCGTCATGGCTAAAGGATTACCAGACAATGTTCCTGCTTGATACATTGGGCCTGCTGGGGCGACCATAGACATGATATCGGCACGACCACCATAAGCACCCACAGGTAAACCACCACCAATTACTTTACCTAAAGTTGTGAGATCGGGAGTTACACCAAATTTAGCTTGTGCGCCACCATAAGCAATCCGAAAACCAGTCATTACTTCGTCAAAGACTAGTAATGCACCCTGTTCTTGAGTTATTTCCCGCAATCCTTCCAAGAAACCAGCATCAGGAGTAACGAAGCCAGAATTACCTACTACAGGTTCTAAAATGACCCCCGCAATCTGATCGGGATTTTCAGCAAAGAGCTGTTTCACTGTCTCTAAATCATTATAGGGAGCAGTTAAAGTATTAGCAGTAGTCGATTTGGGGACTCCTGGAGAATCTGGCAAGCCAAGAGTAGCAACCCCAGATCCTGCTTTAACCAAAAACATGTCTGCGTGACCGTGATAACAGCCTTCAAACTTGATAATCTTTTCTCTACCTGTGAAAGCTCGCATCAAGCGCAGCACTGACATACAGGCTTCTGTTCCCGAGTTAACAAAGCGTACTACATCAATACTAGGGACAGCATCAATGACCATCTCGGCTAGCACGTTTTCTAAAGCGCAAGGCGCACCAAAGCTAGTCCCTTTTTCTAAGGCTGCGTGTAAAGCTTCGATTACTACGGGGTGAGCATGTCCACAGATCGCTGGCCCCCAAGTTCCGACATAATCGATATACTGATTGCCATCGACATCCCAGATATAAGCACCTTTAACATGATCGAAGACAATCGGTTGACCGCCGACTGATTTAAACGCTCGTACTGGAGAACTTACGCCACCAGGCATGAGTTTTTGAGCAGCATTAAAAATTTCTTCTGATTTAGCCGTTTTAAAGGAAGTTGTAGAAACCAATATTGTCTCCTTTAATTAAAGTGAGTGTGTAAATGTATATCTCTAGTTTAAAGATATGAGTTTTTGTAAAGACGTAATCATGTCAATAGCCTTTTATTATCTTACGGATCGTAGCTAGTCAGCGAACCAGATTGTTAGAAATTTTAAATTGTTTTGCATTATGAGCTGATTTGATCCATCGAGCGATCGCATTTTTCACTTTGCTGATTTTGCTGATGTTGTGGCTCAAAAATCACGGTTTCTGTTGACTCAGTTATGGTAACAGTAATTCTTGGGCGCTCTTTAACTGCGAAAAAGCTACTAAATAGAGCTTCTATTTCAGCCTGTGACTCACAAACAGCATGTAAGCATATAGTATACTGCTCTATATAAGACTCTTAATCACGTAAGTTGGTATCTAGATAAATGAAGTAAGAATGCTTATAATGGTTAGCCCAGAGCAATTTTCGGTAACTTTCACCACTTCATGGAGATTTGATTTAGGGTATTTTCAAAACATAAATCATAAATTATTATCTTAAAATTTTACAGGAAAATAAATGACGGCAACATTTTGCGAATATAAGCCAGGTCTAGAAGGCATACCTGTAACTAAATCTAGTATCAGTTATGTTGATGGTCAAAAAGGGATTTTAGAGTATCGCGGCATTACAATTGAAGAATTGGCCAAGCGCAGTAGTTTTTTGGAAACTGCATATCTATTGATTTGGGGAGAATTGCCTAGCGCCAAACAGCTTCAAGACTTTCAAACTCATATTCTGTTTCACCGTCGGGTTAAGTATCGTATTCGGGACATGATGAAGTGTTTTCCTGAAACTGGACATCCGATGGATGCTTTGCAAACTTCAGCAGCGGCATTAGGCTTGTTTTATGCTCGTCGTGCTTTAGACGATCCTGAATATATTAGAAAGGCAGTAGTACGTATTCTGGCAAAAATTCCCACAATGGTGGCAGCATTTCATCAAATGCGTCGGGGTAATGATGCAGTTCAGCCTAATGACGAGCTGGACTATGCAGCTAACTTTCTCTATATGTTGACGGAGCGAGTTCCTCATCCTTTAGAAGCGAGAATCTTTGATATTTGTCTGACACTTCATGCAGAACATACCATCAATGCCTCAACTTTTTCGGCTATGGTCACAGCCTCCACTCTAACCGATCCTTATGCAGTAGTGGCTTCAGCCGTGGGTACTTTGGCAGGGCCACTTCATGGTGGAGCTAATGAAGAAGTATTATTAATGTTGGAAAAGATTGGTTCAATCGAGAATGTTGAGCCTTATGTAAGCGATCTAATTGCTAACAAACAAAAAATCATGGGTTTTGGACATCGGGTTTATAAAGTAAAAGATCCCCGAGCTAAGATCCTGCAAGAGTTGGCGGTAGAACTATTTGACGAGACAGGACACGATCGCTATTACGATCTAGCTTTAGAATTAGAGCGGGTGATTGAATCGAAGTTGGGACATCGGGGAATCTATCCCAATATTGATTTTTATTCTGGCCTAGTCTACAGTAAATTAGGCATTCCTAGCGATTTATTTACGCCTATTTTTGCGATCGCTCGCGTGGCTGGCTGGCTAGCTCACTGGAAAGAACAGTTGGCAGTAAACCGCATCTTTCGTCCCACGCAGATTTATACGGGAGAACACAGTATTGCGTATGTGGCAATGGAAGAGCGCTAGTTGAATCGAGTGCAATACAACTTGACAATTTTCTGTCTAAGTAGGTATTTGTCAGCGGTAAAAAAATTGTTAAGATTTGTAGATGGCAAATTCTCGATTACGCAAATTAGGCAGTTACCTTCGTCCCCATTGGCGAATGGTTTTGTTAGGTACGATCGCGCTTTTAATTGTTAACTTGCTGGGAGTCTATATTCCCCTTTTGATCAAAGATAGTATCGATCAGTTAGAGGGGGAATTTAGTTTTAACCAGCTTTCACGTACGGCACTCTGGCTACTATTATTGTCAGCAATTATGTGGTGTTTTCGGATGTATTCCCGCACCTCTATTTTTGGCGTAGGCAGGCAGGTGGAATTCGTTCTCAAACAGCGAATTTTTCAACACCTGCTCACGATTGAGCCTGGATATTTCTCGAATAATACTTCAGGAGACTTAATCAATCGCGCTACTAGCGATGTCGATAATATTCGTCGTCTAGTCGGATTTGCTCTACTAAGCTTTATTAATATTATTTTTGCTTACGCCTTTACCTTACCCGTCATGCTCAAGATTAATGTACGGCTGACTATCTTGGCGATCGCTGTATATCCACTCATGTTGCTGACTGTACAGCTATTTAGTGGCAAATTACGGCGTTATCAAGAGGAGATTCAAGTCAAGCTGTCGGATCTTAGTGAGCTAATTCAAGAAGACATGAGCGGGATGGCGTTAATTCGGATTTATGCTCAAGAGAATCAAGAAAGAGCCGCCTTTAGTCAGAAAAATCAGCAATTGTTAGAGTCGAATCTCAAGTTAGCTCAAGTAAGAAATCTGCTATTTCCTGTAATTGAAGGTATTTCTTATATTAGTTTGTTAATTTTGTTGTGGGTGGGGACAAAAGCGATCGCATCTGGACAAATAACCGTTGGGGATTTTATTGCTCTAGTTTTATTTGTGGAACGACTAGTATTTCCCACTGCCTTACTTGGCTTTACCATCACCGCCTATCAACAGGGAGAAATCAGTATTGATCGGGTGGAGTCAGTTACTCAAGCCAAACCTAAAATTAAGAATACTGCTCAGGCGATTATTTTACCTGCTACAGAGATAAAGGGTGCAATTACGGCGCGCAACTTAACCTATACTTATCCTGGCTCGAATACTCCTGCGCTTTACAATCTAAACTTTGAGATCCAGCCTGGGGAGACAGTTGCCATTGTTGGCTCAATTGGTTCAGGAAAATCTACTTTAGCCAATGCTATTCCTCGGCTATTAAATATAGCAGAAGGCGAATTATTTTTAGACAATTGCGACATTACTAAATTAGATTTGGCGAGTTTAAGAAAAGCGATCGCTTATGTTCCTCAAGACAGCTTTTTGTTTAGCACGACGATTCAAAACAATATTCGCTACGGTGAACCATTGGCAGAAACAGGAGAGGTGGTTCAATCAGCTAAACAAGCCCAAATTCACCCAGAAATTCTCACATTTCCCCAAGAATACGATACTTTAGTCGGTGAGCGAGGCATTACCCTTTCTGGTGGACAAAGACAACGAACAGCTCTGGCGAGAGCTTTGTTAGCCGATGCTAAAGTTTTAATCCTGGATGATGCTCTTTCCAGCGTCGATAACGAAACAGCAACCAAAATTCTGGAAAGCCTATCGCCGACGACAGCCAAGAAAACCGTCATCTTTATTTCCCATCAACTATCTGCTGCTGCTACTTGCGATCGCATTTTAGTGATGGATCAAGGCAAAATTGTCCAAAATGGTACTCACGCAACCTTATTGCAATCAAAAGGACTTTATCACTCCCTGTGGCAGCAACATCAATTAAAAGAAGTGCTGAACTAAAAATTTTATCCCTTATTTACTGACGTTACGCAGAGTGAAGAATTTAGAGAGATAGGGAGATGGGGAGAGTTATTGAGGATTGATTCCCCCAAGTCCCCAAGTCCCCAAGTCCCCAAGTCCCTAAAAAGATGCGTAACATCAGTTATTTATTTTCTTGTATTCTCTTTAAGTGCTGGTTCATGGGTAAATACGGTTTTGCCATTGTTTATCATCCCGATTATGTTGCGCCACTGCCTGATGCTCATCGCTTTCCCATGCCCAAATTTAAAATTCTACGGGATTTATTAATTAAAGATGGAGTAATTCAGCCTGAGCAGATTTTTGCGCCAGAATTGCCCGATTTAGCGTTAATTCAGCTAGTTCACACTCCAGAATACATTCAAGCATATTGCAATGGAACATTAGAACCTAAAGCTCAACGTCGAATTGGTTTACCCTGGAGTAAAGCCTTGGCTCATCGAACTCAAATTGCGATCGGCGGGACAATCCTAGCTGCCAAACTAGCGTTAGAATATGGCTGTGCTTGTAACACTGCTGGAGGGACACATCACGCCTTTCCTAGCTATGGATCGGGGTTTTGTATCTTCAATGATTTAGCGATCGCCTCTCGTGTTTTACAGCATCAAGGCTTAGTTAAACAGATTTTGATTATCGACTGTGACGTACACCAGGGAGACGGAACAGCCTATATTTTTCAAGACGACAGTAGCGTGTTTACTTTTTCAATGCACTGTGAGGCAAATTTTCCTGGTAAAAAACAACGCAGCGATCTTGATGTTCCTTTACCCATTGGTTTAGATGACGATGGTTACCTCCAGATTTTAGCCAGTCATTTAGCAGATTTATTGAGTGCAGTAAAACCAGATTTAGTTTTGTTTGATGCGGGGGTAGATACTCATGTTAGCGATCGCTTGGGTAAATTATCTCTCAGTGACTGGGGCATTTATCGACGAGAAAGAATGGTTTTAAGCACCTGTAAAGCAGGAGGCTATCCTGTGGCTAGCGTGATTGGTGGAGGTTATGGTAAAGATATATCTGCATTGGTTTATCGTCACTCTTTGTTACATCGTGCAGCTCAAGAGGTCTATCAATAAGTAGTTAAACTGCTAAAATTTTAAAACAGTTGTTTGATTGTTTGATAACACGCTCTAATGTAATAAGTTAGCAAACTAATAATACCTAATAACTTAAATCCTTCTTCTAAAATAAAATCACCTTTCATCCCCTCAAATAAAATATCAATAACGATAGAAATAGCAAAAAAAAGTAACGCCAATATCAGTCCTAAAAGATCAGTTTGATAAATTAATTTTCTAAAATAAAAAATGTATAAAGTAAATAGCGAGCCATAAATTACGAATAAAATTGTTTCTAATAAATGTTGTAGTGGTCTGTTGGTTTGAACAATATTGGCCTCTGCTCCAAATAACAAAGTCGAAAAATTTTCGTGTAGCTGAAATATATCGTCAATCAACAACCAAAGCATAATGTATGCTGAAGCCAAGAAAAAAAGTTGCCATTTCGGATTAGTTTTTTTACTAATTCTTAAAAGATAGGCGCTGAAAAAGCAAATACTCACAGCACCACACCACAAAAGTACACCAATAATAGATACTAATCCAGTATAGGGTGCTAAGTTGCCTACTTCAGCAGGATCTGCAACTAATTCGTAGATCGAAATCTTGGTATTTTCAGTTAAAAGCCAGATTAAAAAAATAAACAAACATGCTGGTATATATATTTTTGCCAGGCTTATTATCTGTTGTGAAGATAAGTTTACGCTTGATGTTATAAACTTATTTAATTGGTTTTTCAATTTGTATAAAGAGCAATAAATAAACTTATTTTAACCTTTAGTTGGCACATAAATTTACTAATCCTTAACCAAATATTAACATAAATTCATCAATTAATTATTACCAGGACTTGCACATTAACAAAATGATAAAATAATGCCTTAAGAAATAAGAATATTGAAGTGAATTTCAGTTACCCATTACCCATTACTTCGATAAATTAATGTGTTTACTTAATTGAAAACTGTTGTAAGTCATCAGACAAACTCGATCTTAGGAAAAATAACTGCTATTTAGATCTATGAATAGACAAACAGCCACTTTTGGGGCAGGATGTTTTTGGAAAACGGAACATAAATTTATGAACGTCCCAGGAGTAAGCAAAACTTCAGTGGGATATATGGGAGGAGACTTTGCTAATCCTTCTTACCTGGATGTCGTAGCTAGAATCACTGGTCATGCAGAAGTAGCACAAATTGAATATGATGCCGATATGGTTAGTTACGAAGAGTTGTTACAGATCTTTTGGCAAATGCACGATCCAACTAGCCTCAATCGTCAGGGTACAGATAGAGGTGAACAATATCGCTCAGTAATTTTTTATCATACTGTTGCGCAAGAAAAAATTGCTCGTAAGTCAAAGCTAGAGCTACAGCAGTCGCGGATTTTTGACCAAGATATTGTTACGGAGATTAAGCCAGCTAAAGAATACTATCTTGCTACTGAAGATCATCAACAATATTTACTCAAGAAAAATCAAACCTTAGCCAATTAGAATGACCATTTGACCATAATACAAAAATATTAAAAAGTATCCAACCTCGATCTAGCCGATAAATTGGGCAAAATCTACCGTTTTAATCGAGGTTAAACCACAGTTATAGCCGTATAAAATTAGCGATAGACAATTTAGGGTGATCGACTCGTAGGTAGTAGGTAGTAGTCAAAAAACGTCCTAACATTGTCTCGTATTGCTATACTCGTCCTGGGTTCATTAATCTTCAGCAAATATATAACGACGTAAATCGGCAGGGTTAGGCTCAGGACTGCTTTCAGCGAATTTAACTGCCTCGTCTATGGTAGCCAACACCTTGCTGTCAATCTCTTTTAGTTCTGCTGCTGTGGCTAAATTTTGCTCAATTAGATAAGCAGCAAATTTTTTAATCGGATCCCGTTGACCCCAAAATTCCTTTTCTTGAGGATCTCTAAGTTCATCAGGATCCGCTAGAGAATGCCCTCGAAAGCGATAGGTCAAGGCTTCAATTAAGGTTGGCCCTTCTCCTGCACGAGCGCGTGCCACAGCCTCTTTAGCGAGGGTATTAACCGCTAAAACATCCATGCCGTCAACCTCATATCCTGCCATGTTAAATACACTGGCTTTTTTGTAGATTTCGGGTTGTGAAGTTGCGCGATCGTGAGCCATGCCGATCGCCCATTTATTGTTTTCGACGACATAAATAATCGGCAATTTCCATAGCGCTGCCATATTTAAGCACTCAAAAAATTGACCATTGTTACTAGCCCCATCACCAAAGAAACAGACTGCCACAGCATCAGAACTTTCGTCTCCCATGACTTCGCGACGATATTTACTTTGGAAGGCAGCACCCGTAGCGACAGGAATTCCTTCGGCGACAAAAGCATAACCACCCAGCAGACCATGCTCTGCCGAAAACATGTGCATTGAACCACCACGACCTTTACTACAGCCTGTTTCTTTACCGAATAATTCTGCCATGACCTCTTTTGCAGGCACTCCCGCACTCAAAGCATGAACGTGATCGCGGTAAGTACTAGAAACATAGTCGCCCTTGGTTCTCAAAGCCTTAATTATGCCCGAAGATACCGCTTCTTGACCGTTATAAAGGTGGACAAAACCAAACATTTTGCCTCGATAGTACATTTCAGCACACTTATCCTCGAATAAGCGTCCCAAAACCATATCTTCATACAGAATGAATCCTTCTTCTTTAGTTATCTTGACAGAACTAGCATCAAATTTAGGTAAGGTTCTTTCAGCACACATAAAACAGTTTCAAAATAAAGGCGCAGATATCTATTGAATCACAAAATTCCAGTGGGCGAAAGTATAAACCAAGACTGACGCAGTGAAATGAAAAATAAGGGTTCGAGGGAACAGGGAATAGGAACGCTTAATACTCTTACCTTTAATGTCTGGCGTTGCTGAATTAAGGTATGATTTTATAACAGATGCGATCGCTAATTTAAAATAAGATCCCATAAAAATGAACTGTACTGAGTGTCCTACAGGATATGCCTAGCGGTATGCTTTAGGATAAAACTTACATGACGAGAGTTGAAGGAGAAAATACCAGACTCAGACACTATCTAGCGCGATTACATTGAAAAACTCTGTGTTACTCGAAGTCTCTCAAGATGTTTGAATACTCGATTAGATTATTAGTTAATTATCTTAAATTATGGGATGTTCCTGTACCTTGTAGGCAGAAATATCGTTATTCAAAGCGAGCGCATTTTTCCTTAAATCATACCTCAATCCAGCAACGCCATTGTCAGCAAATAATCAGCCTCACATCCAAAAAAAAGGTGAGCTAATTGCCCACCTTAAACTGAAATTTAGCTTATATTTGCTCGATCTTGGTTAACGAGTTGCTTCTACTAATACCTGTTCTTGTACAGATGTCACGGTAGTATTACCATTCTCATCAATATCAACCAGAGCATGATCGCCATCGTTGACTCTACCAGAAAGAATTGCTTCAGCTAGACTGTCTTCGAGAAAACGCATAATTGCTCGGCGAAGAGGTCTAGCACCATAACTAGGATCGTAGCCTTCTTCAATTACTTTGTCTTCAAAAGCAGTGGTGACGCCTAAAGTAATTTCGCGTTGTTCTGCTAATCTGACTGAGATCTCTTTGAGTAAAATACTCGCAATCTGTCTAACTTCAGGCTTAGTTAACTGACGGAAAACAATAATCTCGTCCAGACGGTTAATAAATTCAGGACGGAAATAGTTTTTCAATTCCTGATTAACTAATTCTTTGATGCGGTTATATTGTGCTTCATCTTTATTACCAGAGAAATCAAAGCCTAAACCACTACCGCCTTTTTCAATGACCTTTGACCCAATATTAGAGGTCATGATAATTACGGTGTTTTTAAAGCTAACAGTGCGTCCTTGAGCATCGGTCAAACGACCATCATCAAGTAGCTGAAGCATCAAGTTGAAGACATCGGGATGAGCTTTCTCAATCTCATCAAACAGCACGATAGTATAGGCTTGACGACGTACCGCTTCGGTTAGCTGTCCACCTTCGTCATAACCCACAAATCCTGGAGGAGAACCAATCAGCTTCGATACCGTGTGGGATTCCATGTACTCCGACATATCGATACGCACGATCGCTTCTTGCGAACCAAACATCTGCGTGGCTAAAGCTTTAGCTAATTCGGTTTTTCCCACCCCTGTAGGGCCAGAAAAGAACAAACTGGCAATTGGACGATCGCGATCGCCTAATCCAGAACGAGAACGGCGTAAGGCGCGGGAAACGGCTTTAACTGCTTCATCTTGACCAATAACTCGCTCATGGAGATCGTCTTCCAAATACATCAGCGCTTCTGACTCAGTTTCCGTCATTTTAGTTACAGGAACTCCAGTCCAAGCAGCCACGATTTTAGCGATCGCTTCTTCATCAACTACGGGAGTTAAGGCTTCTGGATTAATACTCGCTACATCCGTCTGATTTTCTTCTTTACTCTGCAAACAGTGATTTAAATGAGTACGGGAACCAGCTTCGTCGATTAGGTCAATTGCCTTATCAGGTAAAAAGCGATCGGTAATATATCTCTCAGAGGAGATCACCGCAGTTCTAATTGCTTCGTCGGTATATTTAACTTTGTGGAAGTCTTCGTAGGTTTTGCGTAATCCCTGAAGAATCTCAATGGCATCTTCAACGGAAGGTTCACCCACCATTACTTTTTGGAAACGGCGTTCTAAGGCAGCATCCCGCTCAATATACTGGCGGTACTCATCTAGAGTAGTACTACCAAGACACTGAATTTCGCCTCTAGCTAGAGATGGTTTGAGCATATTAGCAGCATCCATTGCTCCCCCCATTGCCCCAGCACCAACAATAGTATGAATCTCATCAATTACCAGAATAATATTGCCTGCCTGACGGACTTCCTCCACAATTGACTTGAGACGTTCTTCAAACTCGCCTCTAAATTTAGTTCCTGCCAGCAGCGAACCCATATCTAAGCTAATTACTTCCTTGTCAGCCAAAAGAGAAGAAACATCACCCTCAACAATCCGTTGAGCTAATCCTTCAGCGATCGCAGTTTTACCAACTCCAGGTTCACCGACTAAAATCGGGTTGTTTTTGGTTCGTCTACCTAAAATTTGGACGGCTCGTTCAATTTCGGGAAATCTACCGACTACAGGGTCAAGCTTACCTTCTCTGGCTAGATCGGTGAGGTTAATACTAAACTCTTTGAGCTTGGTTTGCTTTTCTCTGCCACCACCGAAACTAAACGGATTATCTTTATTACCCACGGTAACTACCTCCGCTTCTCCTAATTTCTTAATTAAGTCTGTCCGTAGCTGTCTGAGGTTAACATTTTGTTTGGTCAACAACTTGACTGCCATATTGTCAGTCTGTTTAATCATCGCCAACAAAATATGTTCTGGGCTAATAAAATTACTCTTTAATTGACGTGCTTCATTGAAAGCCTGTTCTAAAATTCTTTTCGCTTTTGGGGTAAACGGAATGTTAGAAGGAATAAACCCAGAACCTTTACCAACTATTTCAATGGCTAAATTTCTAGTTTGCTCTAAGTTAATATCCAGATTAGCTAGTAATTCTGCTGCTGCTGATGTTCCCTCCCCAATCACCCCCAATAAAATATGTTCTGTCCCTACCAGATTGTGTCCTGTGTTGCGGGCTTCCTCTTGAGCAAGAACAACATTCTTTATAGCTTTTTCATTGAAGTATTCAAACATGGTTTAAACAACTCCCCTTGTTTATTTATTTAATATTTCTTTATCTTCTTTACCTAATTTATCGTTTTTGACTGTCAAGATGTAGTGGTAAAAGCCGTAATCTTGATTTTTGGGAGTTCAAATTGGCAAAATCTATACTTAGGATTAGTTCTGATGATTGACGAAGGCTATATCAAATATCAATGTCATTGGGAGAAGGTTGACGCGATCGCCGAACCCGACATTGTAGAATTAAATTATTGGCACAGTCAGCTTTATCAATTAGGTTTAATCGGTGAATATAATAATGGCATTGGCTTTGGCAATCTCAGTATTCGCTTGCCTCATAGCGCACAACTAATCATCTCAGGTACACAGACAGGCGGAATTGCCAATTTAACGGCACAGCACTATACCAAAGTAATCGACTACGACTGGCAACAAAATTATGTTACCTGCCAAGGATTAATTCAAGCTTCTTCGGAAACTTTGACTCATGCTGCGATCTACCACGCACTACCTGAAATCAATGCTGTAGTTCATGTTCACCATCAACCGCTGTGGGAGCAATTACTAGATCGCATTTCCACTACTAATCCTGATTGTGCTTATGGAACACCAGAGATGGCACAGGAGATCATCAGATTATGTCAACAACCTCTAACTCAAGAGCAGAAAATTATTGCCATGAGTGGACATGAATCAGGAATATTGACTTTTGGAGCTAATTTAAATCAAGCTGGTGAAACTTTATTGAAGTACTTCACCACTATTTAAGTTGAGCAACTAAATTTGATCGATTAATGTGTCCAGTCAATATTTTGAGTACTTTGTCATTTTATTGATGCTGACATACGACATCGGATAACCAATTGAAACCACGGAATAATACAAATTGATTAATCAATCTCGGCAGAAAAATCGTTGGCTAATTTTATCGCTCATAGCTGTTATCAGTTGCTGGTTGAGCATTGGTTTTAGTCCTGTGGCTACAGCCAAACTATTTGATGGCCCAATAGATCGACTTCCTCTGGAACAAAGAGTTTCTCTTAAAAAAGGCGAATTAGTCTTTCTGGGTGAAGCAGGTAATTATACCTCTCGTTTATTAATCTCGACTACCGTGGATAATGCTTGGCAGGTGTTAACTGACTATGAACATTTTGCCGAATTTATGCCAGGAGTTGTCAGTAGTCAGTTACTTGAAAGTAAGGGCGATCGCAAAATTTTTGAACAAATCAATAAAATTAAAACCCTTGTCTTTAGCATCGAATCAAGAGTTAAAGTTGCCACCATTGAATCATATCCTAAGCAAATTGCCTTTGAGGCGGTTGATGGCGATTTAAAGACGATGAATGGGACATGGGTTTTAGAACCCGTCTCGCCTTATCCTAGCGCCCCACCAGACCAAGTTTTAATCACTCACAAGGTCATGGTTGAACCTGAAGGAGCTCCTAGTGATAGTATTTTCTTCAATATCTACGAAGATCGCCTCCAAGAAACTCTTAAAGCAATTAAACAGGAAGCAGAACGAAGAGGGGGTAATTTGATTACTGATTACTGAGATTACTGAGATTACTGAGATCAAGTCCGTGTGATGACTTGAAATAAAGTCTCCCTAATCCCCTACATCCCTAATTCCCTATTACTCAAAGTTACTGATCACTACTAACTGTCTCTGTGCTTCATACAAGAGCAAAGCAGAGGCAATGGCAACATTTAAAGATTCCACCTGATTTGCCAAGGGAATTTTTATTTGCACATCTGCTAAATCGATCAGCTCTGAGGATAATCCTGCCCCTTCATTGCCTAATAAGATCAGACTGGGGCGAGTAAAGTCAGCGTCCCAATAAGTTTTAGCTGCTTTAGAGGTAGTGGCAATAATCTGTACCCCCTGCTGCTGCTGCTGCTCAACCAACTGAGGTAAATCTTGGTTTGTCACTACAGGTAGCCCAAACCATTGACCTACACTGGCTCGCAGAACTTTGGGGCTATAAAAATCGACGCTATCAGGACTCAACCATAAACCGTCAACTCCTGCTGCTGCTGCGGTGCGGATGATTGTCCCCAAGTTGCCAGGATCTTGTAATCTTTCTAGGGCAAGACCTACAGTTCTTAAAGTCGGTACTGGTTCGGCATTTGGGCGAGGAGCGATCGCCACTACCCCATCAGGATTAACCGTAGTAGCGATCGCCTTAAGTACTTCTGGACTGACAAATTCGGCTCTAACCTCTCGTTCGGCAATTATTCGGCATAATGGCTGATGATTTTGCTGCCATCGCTCTGTGTAAAAAATAATATCTAGCTTATAATCGGCTTGGCAAGCAGCTTCAATTAAATTAGTACCTTCAATCAGCAGTAAATTTTGCTTTTGTCGTTCCTGGGAACGATGTAGCTTGCGAACCTGCTTGACTAAAGGATTTTGAATGCTAGTTAAAATCTTATTTTCCTTGCCTACTATTGACGAACAGTATGGTTCAAAGTAATACTTTGGTTGCCAGGCTATGCGGAACTCGGGACTTGAACCCGAATGTTTTAAACAAACACTAGAATCTGAATCTAGCGCGTCTACCAATTCCGCCAGTTCCGCATTATAAATTGAATCCACAAGCTCTTATTATGATTGACTTTTATATTCAATGTCAAACTTAAAATTCGCCTTCAATTAATTTTTTTAGTCTAAAACTGTTCAATTGAATTTTTGAAGTCTATCTTAGTATTGCTTAAAAGCCCAAATAAATATATTTGATCTCAAGAGGATAAAGCCATTAACTCTATCTCTAGCCCAACCAAAATAATCTCCAAAGACCCTCAAGCTGTATTAGAAATCTGGGGACGTTCTTCTCTCTCAGGAAATGTCCAAATTAGTGGGGCCAAAAATTCTGCTCTGGTATTGATGGCAGGTTCTATACTCTGTCCTGGTAAATGTACTTTACGCAACGTGCCAGACTTAGTTGATATCAAACGCATGAGGCAAATACTTGAGGCTTTGGGCGTTAAGCTAAATCGTCAAGATGATGTGATTGAAATCGATGCTACTAAAATTAACCCGACTGAAGCTCCTTATGATGTTGTATCACAGCTTCGAGCTAGCTTCTTTGTCATTGGCCCCTTATTAACTAGGCTAGGTACGGCTCGCGTTCCTCTCCCTGGAGGATGTGCTATTGGCGCTAGACCCGTCGATCTCCATGTACGGGGACTACAGGCGATGGGAGCGAATGTTTCCATTGAAGATGGTGTGGTTCATGCTAATTTCGTGGGTAATAAACAGCGTTTACAGGGAAAAAATATCTACCTTGATTATCCCAGTGTTGGCGCAACAGAAACTATCCTCATGGCTGCTACTCTCGCGGAGGGCAAAACCAAGATTCAGAATGCTGCACAAGAGCCAGAAATTGTCGATTTGGCTAACTTCTGTAATCAAATGGGAGCAAAAATCACTGGTGCAGGGACTAAGACGATTACGATTCAAGGGGTTAAAGAACTTAGCTCGATAGACTACAACGTGATTCCAGATCGCATTGAAGCAGGGACATTTCTGGTGGCAGGGGCAATCACTAAGTCGGAAATTACTTTAAATTCTGTCATTCCCGAACATCTTGCTCCTGTAATCGCCAAACTCAATGAGATTGGCTGCCAGATCATTATTGAAGAAGAAACAGGTAGAACTTTTGGCGGAAATATTCAATCTAAGCGCCTGCGGATTATTCCTGGGGAACTTCACGGGACTGATATTGAAACTCTCCCTTATCCTGGCTTCCCTACTGATATGCAGGCGCAGTTCACCGCTTTATTGAGCATCAGTAAAGGTAATAGCGTGGTCAGCGAAACTGTGTTTGAAAACCGACTCCAACACGTATCTGAATTACAGCGCATGGGAACTAACATTCGGGTTAAAGGTCATCACGCTATTGTTCAGGGTGTTGCAACGATTTCTGGCGCACCAGTCATGGCAACTGATTTAAGAGCTTCTGCTGCTCTAGTACTAGCTGGCTTGGCTGCGGAAGGCAAAACTACCGTTCACGGTTTACACCACCTCGATCGCGGTTATGAGAATTTAGAAAATAAGCTCCGTGGTTTAGGTGCAAAGCTAGAAAGAATTATTCCTGAGAGCGTGCAGTAATTATTTAATAAATATTTATCTTAGTCTTTAAAAGCGATCGCTGTGGGTAATCGCTTTTAACACCATGAAACTACTCAGCCTCTAATCTTGTCTCTTCACCCCCGTCTTTTTGTGCGATAATTCATAAAAGAAAAATATTTTAATATTTGCTTAACATAAAGCAATGAATGAGCCAGCTAAAGAAGAACAAAAAGACGAACAATTAGTACCAGAAGAGACACCCCTCCCAGAAAAGACTCCAGCCAAAGAGAAAACTTTGGCGGAACAAGCTCCCTCGAGTTATGAATGTCGCTCTTGTGGTTATGTTTACGTACCATCGAAGGGAGACAGTCAGGGAAAAGTTCCTGCGGGAACTCTCTTTACCGAGCTATCTCCAGACTGGCGTTGTCCTGTCTGTGGTGTTCGTAAAACTCAGTTTGTCAATATTGGCGCACAAGGCGCACCATCAGGCTTTGCTGAAAACTTGGATTATGGTTTAGGAATCAATCGTCTAACTCCTTCCCAGAAAAACATTCTGATTTTTGGTGCGCTAGGGATAGGCTTTCTGTTTTTCCTTAGTCTGTACGGTTTGCACTAGTAGTAACAATTTAGTCATGAATAATCAAGCTAGCTGTTGATCGATAGTCAGACATTGCTTTTATTTGCCTCAACCAGTCACAAAAACGTTTATGAGTTCATTGATTAAAAAATTAAAGCAAATAGCTGTTATATTTGCTGTCTGTATATTTTGTATTAGCTGTAGTCGAGTTCCTTCCACCATTACTAATCCCTGGAAAACTCTGACTCTTCCTTCTGAAGCGATTTTTTCGGATATTGCTTTTACCAGTAATTCGGATCGTGGCTGGTTAGTCGGAACACAAGCATCCTTGTTTGAAACTACTGATGGCGGAGAAACCTGGACACAGCAATCTTTAGATTTAGGTGATGAAAAAGTTACGTTAGAAGCAATTAGTTTTGATGGTGATGAGGGGTGGATTGCAGGTCAACCATCTATTTTGCTGCATACTGAAGATGGTGGCGATAGTTGGGCGCGTATTCCTTTAAGTTCTAAACTTCCTGGTTCGCCTTTAGACATTGTTGCTTTGGGCAAGTCTACCGCAGAAATGGTGACGAATCTTGGTGCAATTTATAAAACTGAAGACGGCGGTAAAAATTGGAAAGCTCTAGTCGAAGGATCGGTTGGGGTAGCAAGAAGTATTCATCGTTCTGATGATGGTAGATATGTAGCTGTTTCTGCCAAAGGAAATTTCTTTTCTACTTGGGAGCCAGGCGCAACCGAATGGACACCCCACCAACGTACTTCATCTCGCCGTTTACAAAACATGGGCTTTAACCAAGACGGTAGTTTGTGGTTATTGGCTCGTGGTGGACAGGTGCAGTTTAGCGATACAGACAATTATGATGAATGGGGAGAACCTATTTATCCCGAGTTTTCTTCAAGCTGGGGCTTTTTAGATGTGGCTTATCGTACCCCTGAAGAGATCTGGTTGGCAGGAGGAAGTGCTAATCTATTAGTTAGCCCCGATGGTGGTAAAAGTTGGTCTAAAGACCGTGATGTGGAAGATGCTCCATCTAACTTTTATAAAGTAGTATTTCTTTCCCCCGAAAAAGGTTTTGTTTTGGGTGAACGAGGAACACTATTAAAATATGTCCCCGAAGCTGGTGCTGCTGCTTAATTACTAATCTTAGTTGTTGGCAGTTACCCTTGTTTCGTATTATGTATACAGAGCTTTAAAACATTTAATTTAAGGAGAGACAAAACATGGCAGGCGATACTGGTGAACGTCCATTTTCTGATATTATTACGAGTGTTCGCTACTGGGTAATCCATAGCGTTACTATTCCCATGCTATTTGTAGCTGGGTGGTTATTTGTCAGTACTGGGCTAGCTTACGATGCATTCGGCACTCCTCGTCCTGACGAGTATTTTACTCAAGAACGAATCGAGATTCCTGTAATTAGCGATCGCTTTGATGCTAAACAGCAAATCAAAGAATTTAATCAGTAAACAGCGCGAAGTTAAGGCGCGTTTTGAGAAAGAGTATTCTTACTCAAAAGCCGCCGTACGTTGCGGGGTTCTCCCCGTTGTCCTAAAGGATACACCTTCGGATAAGTAAACTTCGTAAGAAGCAATTGACACAATCAGAGGTAATCAAAATGACAGGTAATAGTCCTAATCAACCCATTTCGTACCCCATCTTCACCGTTAGATGGTTAGCAATTCACACTTTAGCAGTACCCACTGTCTTCTTTTTGGGTGCGATCGCTTCGATGCAATTTATCCAAAGATAGGAGCTAAGATTAATCATGGAAAAAAATCAAAATAGTAATAGACAGCCAGTAGAGCTAAATCGTACTTCTCTTTATTTAGGATTACTTTTAATTGCTGTACTAGGTATTTTATTTTCTAGTTACTTCTTTAACTAAAAAAACTCTGTTTTCGTCAATTTAAACTTTAAATAGCAAGAGGATTAAGAAAAATGTTTGCAGAAGGAAGAATTCCCTTATGGATTGTTGCTACGGTAGCTGGCATGGGTGCAATTACCGTTGTCGGTATCTTCTTCTACGGCTCTTATGCTGGTGTTGGCTCAGGAATGTAAGCCTTAATCCTAAGTCAAGATAGAATGAAATGAAAAAACCGCCTGGTCTTAATACACTGGGCGGTTTTATTGTTCAACCTGAAATTGAAGACAAAAAAAAGCAACAGGAATTTTTGAAAGTCTTATCTTACTCAAAGAACTTGTCAAATTGGTTTGAATAGTTTATGATGTGGAATAATTAAATATCAGAGTTCAGTCAGCCTAGTCTGGAAGTAATGCTGGATCAAACCAGCAAAACAAAGGAGCGGGGGAACCGTTTTTGGGGCTTATTACTACGGTTTATGTAGTGAAGGACATCTCTCAGTCCTAGCCCGTCAGCTAACCTCGTCGGCATTGAGAGGAGATTGAAGAGAAAGAATTTTAGCAAAAATTGCTCTCATCAGTATCCTTGGTTACTAACTGCTCTCTACATTCAGTTACTGAGGTTGCTACGTGGGAACTTAACTTTTTTAATTTTCCTGATGGCGATCGCAGTAGCATCACTAGTCACAAAGGAGATGTACCTTCATGTTTAATCTTAATCAAGTTGTTCAACACAAAAAAATGGGAAAAGTTGGCAAGGTAATCGGTTATGGATATCAAACATTTGAAAATGTTGATTTTTTAACGATTAAGGTTCGACTTTTAAAAAATTTTTCACCCAAGCCAGTTGTGGAGGATATGAGCAAAGAGTGGTTTTCCAGGCAGCAGGATTCCGAAAAGTTTTGGCAGCAACAATCTTCACCAGCTCGTCTTGCAGCTTAAATCAAAGTTAATGTTTTCGATTATGGTCTCTAACTAAAACCGATGCAGGTTTTTAATTAGAAATTAATTAGATAGCAACCATTAATTAATAATAGAGAAAATAAGCCTATGTCTATGCTTAAAATCGGGGATATCGTTAAACATCAAAAAACAGGTAACATTGGCAAAATAATAGATTACGGGTATCAAAAAATTAGTGACAGTTATTATTTAACAACTCTTAGAGTTGAACTTTTTACCTATAGTTCGATGACATCAACAGTTGAAGATTTGTTTGAACAATGGCAAGTTTGGCAAGGAGATCGTCATACTCGATTTTCTTTTTAACAATGCTTTAATACTCCTTCAATAATCTAGATAAATTCCCTAATTAATAGATGATTGGACGAAATTATTACCCTAGAAGGATGTCAATAGAACAATCTTAAGTTGATACTTTAAAACAGCCAGTAAATTTATCGCTGACTGCTTTTTTTTAGCCAAAGTTAGCCAAAGTTTTAGCAATCTTAATTCCAACAAAACAAATATCAATCAAGGATTATTGTATGAATTTATCTACATTTGCCGTAGCTGGGCAAGTTGCCTGGAAAAAGGCAAAACCAATAATTATTAGAGACACATTTTTGTTACCATTAGCAGGTTTTGCTGGGTTAATTGCAGTTTGGTGGACGATCGCTCTATTTCGCCCTGAACTAATGCCCACTCCACCACAGGCACTAATGGAAAATTTAGACTATATTTTTCATCCCTTTTATCGTCGAGGGCCTGGGGATTTAGGTTTGGGTTGGTTGCTGATAGCTAGTTTACGGCGGGTAGTCATTGGGTTTCTAATTGGGGCTGCGGTAGCTATCCCCGTCGGATTTTTGATTGGAATGTCTAGACCTGCGATGCTGGCGATCAATCCTTTAATTCAAGTTCTTAAGCCTGTTTCTCCCTTGGCTTGGTTACCTATTGCTCTAGCTATTTTTAATGTTGCCGATCCTTCAGCTATTTTCGTTATTTTTATTACTTCTCTTTGGTCAACTATTATCAATACAGCTTTGGGAGTATCTAGCGTCCCCAAAGACTATCAAGACGTGGCGCAAATGCTGGAAATGCCAGCCTGGAAAAGAATTGTCAAAATTATTTTGCCTGCCAGTTTACCCTATATTTTTACTGGGTTGCGGATTAGTTTAGGGATTGCCTGGTTGGTAATTGTGGCGGTAGAAATGTTGACAGGCGGAATTGGAATTGGCTTCTTTGTTTGGGATGAATGGAGTCGTCTTAATCTTAGTTCTGTATTTTTGGCTGTATTTGTGATTGGTATCACTGGTTTAATCCTTGACTATATTTTGGGATTGATCCAAACCTGGGTAACTCATCGTCCTGCTCGTTCCTAATTAACAAATTAGTTAAGAAATAACCTGGAGTATTAGTAAATGAATAGGAAAATAAAACGCCGAACCTTCTTGCAAGGTTTAGGGACGAGTGCGTCGGCGATCGCTTTATCAAGTTGTGCGATAAGTGGTAGTAAAGCACCTAAAATTCTAACAGAAGAAGCCTTAGCAGTAGAACCAATTGTTAAACCAGAAAGTTTAGAAAAGCCCAATCTAACTATCGGTTATGTACCTGTTAATGATTCTGCTCCCTTTGCCGTAGCGTGGGAGAAAGGTTTTTTTCGCAAGTATGGTTTAAATGTCACTTTAAGTCGCGAAGCCAGTTGGGCAAACTCTCGCGATGGGGTCATCTTTGGTCGTTTAGATGCTTCTCCCGTAGTTTCTGGGGCAGTTATGAACGCCAGAGCTGGGGCAGAAGGTGCGCGTCACGCTCCTTTGTGTGCTGCCATGACTATTCACCGTCATGGTAATGCCATGACCATGAGTAGAGAGCTTTGGGATGCTGGTATTCGTCCTTGGAAAGACTATAACGGAAATTTAGAACAGTTCGGCAAGGATTTTGATGGTTATTTCCGTAATGCTCCGCCAGAAAAGCGTTCTTTAGCAGTAGTTTTAAGTTCGGCCATTTATGAATACTTTGTTCGTTATCTAATCTCTGCTACTGGATTAAATCCTGATGAAGCATTTCGCATTATGATTACTCCCCCACCTCAGATGGTGACTAATATGCGGATTGGGGCAATGCAGGCTTACATGGTGGCAGAACCTTGGAATACCAGAGCAATTTCTGGTGATAAAGAGCTTGGCTATGAAAGTATTGGCTTTACTTTTGCCCAAGGAAGAGAAATTTGGCGTGGACATCCCGATCGCGTTTTGGCGGTAATGGAATCTTTTATTAACGAGAATCCTAAAACATATCGCTCTTTAGTTAAAGCAATGATTGAAGCTTGTCAATATTGTAGCAAACCAGAAAATCGCGCCGAAGTAGCTCAAATTGTCTCGGAAAAATCCTTTACGGGAGCCAAGCCAAATATAACTAGTGCAGGAATTGTGGGAGATTACAACTATGGCGGTTTTGACGATCAAAAACGAATTGTTGATGATATAGCCACTACTATTTTCTACGATTTACCTGCCGAAGTTTCCGATGTTCCTAACGATCATTCCACTTTTTTGTGGCAATCACAAAATCTGTGGTTAATGACTCAAGCTACACGTTGGCAACAAATTAAGGAGTTTCCTAAAAATGCCGACAAAATCGCGCGGACAGCTTGGCGTACTGACTTATACCGCGAAATCGCTGATGAAATGGGTATTAAGTGTCCGACAGAAGATTTTAAGGTTGAGTCCGCCGAGGCATTTATTGACAATAGAGCTTTTGACCCGAGCGATCCAGTCGCTTATCTCGACAGTTTTAAAATTCGGGCAAATGCACCCCGCTCATTTTTTATGTCTTAGGTCTTGTTTAGCACCAATATTCCGAGTACTTTAGTTTTTACAGGAGTTACCAATGTTCAGTTCTACTATCACTAATAAAAGCAATACTATGGTCGATCGCAGTCAAGATGATTTTTTGGTCATCGAAAATTTGGTTAAAGCCTTTCCTAAACCTGATGGTGGAAAAACGGTAGTTATCGACGGTATTGATTTAACTATTGGGGCAGAGGAGTATATTTCGGTAATTGGTCACTCGGGTTGCGGAAAATCAACCATGCTCAGAATTATCGCTGGTTTAGATAAAGCAACTGCAGGGACAATTACCCTAGAAGGTAAAGAAATTCGTAAACCAGGCGCAGAAAGAATGATGGTTTTTCAAAATTATGCTCTTTTGCCTTGGCTGACAGTTAGGGAAAATATTAAATTAGCGGTAGATGAAGTATATAAAAAAGCTACTCGTGCCGAAAAAATAGATTCGATCAACGAGCATTTAGAAATGGTCAATTTAATCGAAGCCGCAGATAAATACCCCGATGAAATTTCTGGAGGGATGAAACAAAGGGTAGGAATTGCTCGGGCTTTGATTACTCGTCCCAAAATGCTACTGATGGACGAACCTTTTGGCGCATTGGATGCTTTAACTAAAAGAAAGCTCCAAGCACAGGTGTTAGATATCTGGGAAAATCATCGCCAAGCAGTAATGATGATTACCCATGATGTAGACGAGGCAATTTATATGTCCGATCGCATTATTTTGATGACTAATGGCCCTGAAGCTAAGATTGGCGAGATTCTTAAAGTACCTTTTCCCCACCCTCGCGATCGCAAGGCAATTCTTAAGTCACAAGAGTATTATGATTTACGTAATCGAGCTTTAGAGTTTCTGGAACAATATCAATAGAGTCATGTTCCAATTTAAACTTTGTCGGGGGAGCGAACAGTAGTTCCCCTTACAAAGCGTTAAGCATCTACCACAATTGAGCTAACGGGTTTAGCGCAACAGGTTAAAATTTCTCCTGGTTCTAAACCATTTAAGGCATCGTAATCTGAATCATAGGTTACTTCCCCCTTCAATACTTTGGCGGTACAAGTGCCACAAGTGCCAGCGCGACAGCTGCTCTCAATTTCAATTGCTGCTTTTTCGGCTGCATCGAGAACGTATTCACTTTCAATACAGCTAGATTCTTTCCAAGAATTAGCAAAAAATACTTTGGTGCCAATGGGGCTTGTTGGTTCTGAAGCGATCTTTTGAGGAACTTCGACCACAGGTTGAGGCGCTTCAATTACGACACCATCTTTTAACTTAGCGTTAAACTTTTCCATCAACAATGTTCTTAAAGTAGCTTTGAGATCATCTATCGCCACACCTTGATTGACAATGGTTCCTAATTCAGCCCCTTGACCAACTTTTCCTCCAGCATAAATTTTTGCTCCTTCTATTGCCTTGCCATCTTGACGGACTTTTGTTCCCATTAAACCAATATCACCAGCTTGTGGTTGTCCACAGGAGTTAGGGCATCCTGTCCAATGCAAACGAACACGCTGGGGAATATCTAATTCGCGATCGAGTTCTTGAGCTAGCTGTAAGGCTCTTTGTTTTGTTTCAATCAAGGCAAAATTACAGTAGCGCGCACCTGTACAAGATATGACTGAGCGAGTCAGGGTACTGGGATTAATTGAGAACTCTTTTAATAGTGGTTCACTAAGAAATGTTTCGACATTCTCATCTGCAACATGGGGAATAATTGCATTTTGTTCTACCGTCAACCGAATTTCACCGTTGCCATACACTTCTGCTAATCTAGCCAGTTCAAACATCGGTTCGGCTGATAAACGCCCCATGGGAACATGTATACCAATATAGTTATACCCAGCTTGTTTTTGGGGATGTACTCCCAAATGGTCTTTCTTATCTTGAGTGATTTCATCTTTTGGAGCAGCATCAGCCAAAGTTTCACCCAACTCTTGTTCTAATAACTGACGGAATTTCTCGACCCCCCAAGTTTCAATTAACCACATCAAACGAGCTTTGGGGCGACTCGCTCTTAATCCTGCTGCACCACCAAATTTATTGTAGACAGTGAGAACAGCGCGAGAAAAGTCTACTACAGTTTCATCATCAGCAGGAACCCAGACCCCTAAAGGAATTGATTCGGCGCAGCGTTGAGCCGATAAATAGCCGCCTACCAAGACATTAAAACCAAGCACTCCATCTCGATAAGCGGGAATAAAGGCAAGATCGTTTAATTCTGCATGAATTGAATTATCTCTCGCCCCTTCGATCGCAATATTAAATTTGCGCGGTAAATTACTAAAGGAATAGTTACCTTCACCATTGTTAGTAATCATGTCCTGAACTTTTTGATTCATTTCTCTAGTATCAATCAATTCATCAGGATCGATGCCTGCTACAGGAGAACCAGTTAAATTGCGCACATTGTCCATTCCCGACTGAATACTGGTTAAGCCTACCTGTTTGAATTTAGTGAAAATTTCAGGAATATCTTCGAGGTGAATGCCTCGCAGTTGAATGTTTTGACGAGTAGTAATATCTGCTGTCCCCTGATCGCCATAACGTTCGATCGCATTAGCTAAGACACGCATCTGTTCACTATTGACTACACCATTGGCAAGTCGCATTCTCAGCATAAATTTCCCTGGAGTCACTGGCCGATAGAAAATTCCCAACCACTTAAGACGAGTTTCTAAATCGGTTTTATCTACCGCTTCCCAGCCTATTTGAGCAAAATGTTCTAACTCACGCTTAACGTCTAAACCATCCTTCTCGGCTTTGACTTTTTCTACTTTGTTAAGTTTTATTTTGGGATCGGCTTCAGTAGTCATAAATCTAAATTTTTGCTAGTAGAGAGTTTTGAATAAACTAAAAAACAGTTATCCTATAGTGTTCTGCTGATTTACTGTTGATCCTAAGATTATGAAGATTCCTTGAGATGAATTGTATATTATGCGACAAAATATTTATGCCTATGTTAATAGCGCATGATATACAATCCTTTTTTGCATCTTATATATTTACTGAAAGCTTTATAAGACGGGATTTACAGAGAATTTCAACGATGGAGTTGGGAAATATAGCCGTACAAAATTAGTGGCGCGTTTTGAGTGTGAATCTTCATACTCAAAAGCCGCCACAGCGATAGACAATTAGAGTTATCGGCTCGAAGGAGTAGATAGCAGGTAGTAGGTAGTCCTAAAGGACGACGCGTAGCTAGTCCTAAAGGATAAGCTCCGCAAATGCGACACGAAGTTAGTCCTTTAGGGCTTTAGCATACCGCTTCGCATATAGGTAGTACTAAAAAGATGAAGATAATTTCTATCTTGTTTAGCTGACAACACCTGATTGATTTCTCACCAGGGTTAACATAGTTTGGATTAATTGGTTTGCATCAACGGGTTTGGGAAGATGCTCTTGAAAGCCACAGCTTAAAGCTCGTTCTCGATCTGTTTCTCCCGCGTAGGCAGTTAAGGCGATCGCTGGAATCTGCCCTCCCTGTTCTGACGGTAGAGAACGTATCTGTTCGATTAGGCTATAGCCATTTGTTTCTGGCATACCAATATCGCTGACCAAAATATCGGCTGGAAATGATTCGAGAACCTTTAAAGCTTCAGTGGCAGAGGCGACAGTCATAACTTTTGCGCCATACTGAGTGAGCAACACATCGAGTAATTCACGGGCATCTAGTTGATCGTCTACACAAAGAACTTGAATCCCAGTTAGATCTAATTCTCGATTTGATAAATTATTGTTTTGCTCTATCTCTGGTTCAAGGTTGATTAATGGCAATCTAACCGTAAAGGTAGCACCCAATCCTTCACCATCACTCTGGGCTGAAATTGTGCCACCGTGAGCTTCAACCAAATGATAGACGATCGCCAAACCCAATCCTAATCCACCATGGTTGCGGGTAATCGAGGCATCTTGTTGGCGAAAGTACTCAAATATATGGGGTAAGAAGTCAGAGTTAATACCTTTGCCCGTATCACTAACCGTAATTTGTGCCAAATTGTCTATCTGTTCTAAGCAAATGTCTACTTGTCCACCAGCTGGAGTGAACTTGATCGCATTAGAAAGCAAGTTCCAAATAATTTGCTGAAGTCGCGTAACGTCACCAGCTATTTGCCCAATATTTGGTAAAACAAGGTTAAGAGAAATCGATTTAGCAACTGCGGCTGTTTTAACAGCTTCAAGCGCTGACTGAATTGCGAGTACAAGATTAAGGGGAGTGGTGTTCAAGTTCAGTTTCCCGCGTAAAATTTTGGCAACATCAAGCAGATCGTCAATCAATTGAGACTGTAACTTGGCGTTACGTTCGATAATTTCTAACCCTTGAGCCATTCGCGATTGGTCAAAATTTTGAGTTTGCAACAGTTGCGACCAACCCAAGATCGGATTGAGGGGCGATCGCAATTCATGGGAGACAATCGCCAGGAACTCATCTTTAATGCGGTTGGCTCGTTCAGCTTCCCCACGAGCTGCTTTTTCCCACTCCAGAGCGCGATCTCGTTCTATTTCTAGTTGTTTTTGAGCTTCAATATCTGTTGCTGTACCAAACCATTTAACCACTTGACCTTGCTCATTTTTTTGCGCGATTGCTTGATGTAAATGCCAACGGTATTTTCCATCTGAGCGTCGCATTCGACCTTCAGCTTGATAGTATGCATTATTGCTTTGTATGGCTAATGCCCATTGCTGATTAAGATGTGGCGCATCTTCTGGATGGACAACTGTTTGCCAACCTAAAGTTTGTATTTGTTCGAGGCTTAAACCAGTGAAATCTAACCACCGTTGATTGACGTTTAAGATTGTACCTTCTTGACTTGCTGTCCAGACCAATTGAGGGATTGATTCGATTAAACACCGATAGCGTTCCTCGCTTTCTCGCAAATCTAATTCTGTCTGTCTGAGTTTTTCAATATCCGTATTGGTGCCAAACCAACGCACAATTTCTCCTTGCTCGTTCCGAATGGGAATAGCACGGGAGAGAAACCAACGATATTTGCCATCTTGACCTCGTATGGGGAAGGTATCTTCCCATGGCTCGCCTATTTCAATAAAATGACGAAAATACTTGACGACTCGCTCGACGTGTTCGGGATGATGTACCTTCTGCCATCCCCACCCCTGCATTTCTGCCAAAGTAGTTCCAGTGTAATCGAACCAGCGTTGGTTATACCAAAAGATCCCGCCACTTGCATCTGTCATCCAGGCAAACTGTGACATATTATCTGCTAGGGTACGAAAGCGTTCCTCGCTTTCTCGCAAATCTAGTTCTGTCTGTTGGCTTTGGCTGATATCCCGCGAAACTGCTAGCAGTTGTACTACTTGTCCTGTAGCATTGAGAACTGGTGAAATGATTACATCCCAAAATTTTGGTGTTCCTTTAGCAGTTGCACAATAGCCTTGGAATCTGCTCAATTTTCCTGCTTTAGTTAGAGCGATCGCTTTTTCCATTTCTGGCTGTATTTCATCTGACCAGAAACAAGACCATTTTTGCTGGAGATAGTCATCTAGATTATCGATTTCCATCAGACACATACCACCAGCGTTCATATATAAGAGCCGTCCATCTAGATCTAGAAGTTTGATGCAGTCGCTACTGCTTTCTAACATCCGACGTTTCAGCTCTTCACTTGATTGTACTTGCTGATATAACTGTGCCTGTTGCAAAGCAATGCTGACGTGGGTTGTTAACTGCTGGAGTAATTCAATTTCTAGAGTTTGCCAAACTCTAGGCTCAGAGCAGTGATGGGCAATCAGTAGTCCCCAAAATTGGTCTGCGTGCATAATCGGGATAACTAGATTAGCTCTGACTTGGAACTGAGCCAGCAGTTCGACATGACAAGGATCGATGCTACCATCGTAAATATCAGATTTTGCTCTCACCCAACTCTGACGATAGATTTCGACGTAGTTCTCGTTGAAATGGGGATCGCAATTTAACACTGCGGGTCGCTCGCGCCGAAGATTATTGTCAGCCAAGCAAGGGTCATAAAAACTTGAGGATTTGAGCGATTGCCACTTCTTGCTTACCGATTCGGCAACCACTACACCATTACCATCGGGCTGCAACTGAAAAACAACGACGCGATCGGTATGGAGAAACTGCCGTACTGTATCTACGGTAGTCTGAAAAATCTGCTCCAGATTCAGCGATTGGTAGATTTGCTGAGTGATCTCGCCGATTAATCGTTCTCCCTCGATGCGCTGTTGCAATTGGCTGCGTAACTGCACTGCTTCAATTGCGCCATTTACTGCTACTTGTAAGCTCTCTGGGGAAATCTGTCCCTTGACTAAATAATCTTGAGCGCCAGCTTTGATCGCCTGTACAGCGATCGCTTCATTTCCTTGTCCTGTCACCACCAAGATAGGTAAAAAAGGCTGCTGTGTTTGTAATTTAGCGAGAAATTCCAGACCGTCAAGATCTGGTAAGCGGTAGTCGAGCAAGACAACATCTGGCTGCTTCTGTTGCCATAGTTCTAACCCCTGTCGTCCTAGTTCTGCTTCTAAGATTATGTAGGAGTACTCTCGATCGCGTAACAGGTAACGTCGATAGAGTTCTCGGTCTTCTGCTGAATCATCGACAATTAGGACTGTACGTTCTGGCTTACTCATAATAGCTTCTGTTCGTAATTTGGCAGAATGTTTACTTCAAACCAATAATCCACAATTGTCTGGATACTTCGCTTTAACTTAGCAAAATCTATTGGTTTGACAATGTAGCTATTGACTCCGTACTGATAGCAAATGTCAACATCTTTAGGATTGCTGGAGGTGGTAAAAACGACGACTGGAATTGATTTTAGATTATCATTTTGTTTGATTTGATACAATACTTGCCGTCCGTCCGTTCCTGGTAGGTTTAGATCGAGTAGAATCAGGTTGGGACGTGGGGCAAGCTCAGGATTGGCATATTGACCAGTCCGTAAGAGAAATTCCAATGCCCGATCGCCATTATGACAACGATAAATAGGAATACCCAATTGAGAACTGCGTAGAAACCGTTGCAGTGTTTCAAAATCTTCGTCGCTGTCTTCGACGATCAACAAAGATGACGTTTTGTTGACAGCATTTAAAACATCGCTCATGTAATCTCCTCACTAGCTAGAGTGAAGTAGAAGGTACTACCCACTCCAGGGGTGGATTCCAGCCAAATTCTCCCCCCGTGCCGTTCCACAATTTTGCGCGAGATGGTTAAGCCTGCCCCATTGCCACCACCATATTCATCCCTGCCATGTAAGCGTCGGAAAATCTGAAAAATCTTTTCCTGATGTTCTTGGGGAATGCCAATGCCATTGTCACGAATATAAAAGACACCAGTGGCTGAATCTTCTCTTGTCTCCTCATTTCTGGGCAAAAAGCCAATTTCAATCGACTTCTGGGGCTTGTCATTATACTTGATCGCGTTACCGATCAGGTTGGTAAATAGCTCGTCGATCTGAGCGCGATCGCAATTAATTATGGGCAAAGATTGAGGTATGTGAAAATCGATTGGGTTTTGAGGTCGGGAAATAGTCAAAGTAGCGATCGCATTTTGCACGGAGTCATTTAGATCGACTGGCCGTCGTCTTAGTTCTGCTCGTCCCAAGCGCGAGAAATGCAATAGAGAATTGATTAAATCCTCCATGCGCTGAGTCAAGCGCACCAAAGTTTGTAGTTTGGCTACACCATCTTCTGCTAATACATCGACGTAATCTTCGAGTAAAAAGTTGGCATAGTTGTGAATACCTCGCAATGGTTCCTTGAGATCGTGAGAGGCAATATAGGCAAAGGAATCTAATTCTTCATTACTACGCTGGAGTTCGACATTTTTTGCTGCTAGTTCATCCGCCTGTCGCAGCACAATCCCTACTAGTAGGCTTCGTAGTTCAGCAACCGCTTCGATTTCGCAGGGTTTCCAGGGTAGGGAATGGCCCTGTACCGTTTCTTGCCACAAAGCAAAGGATTTGCGTGGAGACAAGCGCTGGCTGCCGTCATCCGCGACTTCTACGGGCTTATGGGGATTGCCACCCCAGTTAACGGTTTGCATTACTTCTGGACGAAACCAAAGGATGTAATTGCGGTGAATTGGAGAAATTTCTAAAGCTAATACCCCGCTGGCAGATTCTTTGTAGGACTTGGCTGCGGGATAAACCGTCGAAAGCGATCGCGTCTGGAATAAATTATGCTGCATCTGCGGTTTAATCCAATTTAGTAGAGCAGGAAAATCCTCGCTGGCAGGGGTTTCACCAATACCCATATAGCGATCGCCACTGCACACCATTGCTCCAGTTGCACTGACTAACTTCAGTAGTTGCGAATCCATCTGTACCAGTCCGTCTAGGAAATATTCTGCTTGCGATAGAGATTCGACAAATTTTGTTTGTAAGGACTTTAATTGTATTTTGTAGTCCAAGTCAATTCTGGCTTCTTTATTTACCAACTCCAGCGACATCACCTGTCCGATAAACTCACAAGCGGTTCGTACGACGTAAGGAACATACTTGGGAGATGAATGATGACAGGCAATTAAGCCCCAAAGTTTTTGGTCTTGTACTAAAGAGATGCATAACGTAGCAGCTACGCCCATATTTTGCAAATATTCTAGATGAAGTGGCGAAACGCTCCTCAACACAGATAAACTTAAATCGAGCGGTTGTTTAGTTAGAGGATTGTTCTCAGGAATCACGGCTATAGGCTGGTAATCGACATCGGGAATGAGCCGCAGCCAGTTGAGGGTGTAGAGATGTCGAGCTTGTTTTGGGACATCGCTTGAAGGATAATGCAAGCCTAAATAAGAGGTTTCCAGGTCTGTATCTTCAGCAATAACTTTTCCCGCGCCCTCCTGATCAAATTGATAGACCATAACGCGCTCGAATCCAGTAATTCGACGCACTTCGCTGACGATCTCCTGACACATTTGCGGTAGGGTAGTAGGCTTTTGAATTTTTGAGATCGTTCCCCTAACCTGTTGATAGAAATCGAAAAAATCTACTTTCCTCTGAGTCTTTTTCGGTTCGAGTTCCAATAGTATCAACCCATCCCGCCGATGCAAAATTCCCTCAAATTGAAGTGATTTTTTTTCACCCTTAATTGAAAGATTTAGCGGATTGACATTCTCAAAGTCTCCAGCCAAGCATTGCCCAATAGTAGCGATTTGTTTGGAGTCGAATAGATCTGATAGTGGTCGTCCCAACAAGTCTTGCGGTTGATGCCCTAGCAACGCCAAGGTATTGCTGCTGACCTGAACAATTTCTAATGTTTCTAATGTGTCATGGAGAACTAGCAAAACTCCGTGGGGCTGAATCGCGCCAGGAATACTGATGGGTTCGCGATCGCAATTGGTTAAATCGACCGTTGGAACGGGTACGCTGTTTGATTCAATACTCATTCTGTTCTTTGATGGAAAATAGCGAGCGAGGAGCTAGTAACGCTTTTGCTGCTAGTCTCCTTCTAGAGGAAGACGAAATTTTTGAGCATGTACACCTAAAGGATCATAGCATATTTGTCATAACCCCTATCAAGGTAGGGCGTAGTAGTTCATGCCTCGACTGATTCAAAATAGTGACAACCTTGACAAGGGCCTTCGGGATTGACGGCACAGCGGATAATTTCTGAGCGCGCATTAAAGCGACAGTTAGCGTTCCCAATAATATAGCGATCGCCTATTTGAGTAGTTTCTTCGGGTCTTTGAGATTCTTGAACATGAAGGGTTGCTTTATCAAAGCGGTAGCCACCAACTCGGTATTGATAGAAGTGGTGACGTTCTAAAATGGCATAGGTTTTACCTGCAAAGTCTAGATAGTTGCCTGGCTGAAGACGACGATCGAGATTGAGTCTGCCAATACATTGACGAGCAGGGGTAAGAATAATTTCTGTCGGTAATAGGTTTTTCTTGCTCGGCATGAATACTGGATTTAAAGTCTGAACTGATCGCAATAGGAATATTTAACCGTTATTTTAACTAACTCATGTCAATTAACCAGCATTTTGGGGAATCATAGGCTCAATAATGCTGTCTTATGGGTTGGATATCATGGAACAATTGATTATTAAAGCTTTAAAAGCTGCTTGTGGCAATAAAAATATCAAGTTTCAAGTAATTGTTCAAGACGAGCAACTCCATATTTACGTCAATCATAGACAAGATTATCAGCTTAACTACTCGCTTTTAACCGACAACGTTACTGCTGCGATCGCATCTTTGGCTTTGGATCAGATTAACAGCTTTTGGTTATATGGTCGTCCTTTGGGTCAAGTTGAACCAAACTGGCAAGTTTTTATGGCAATACCCAGCCACGACCAAGACAAAATTGAAGATACGACTGGCAACACAGATAATTTGGAGCATCTAGAATCAGAACTCGATCTTGAAGATCTGGGCAACTTTGATTTGGCGACTAGCGGTACTACAGGAGATGCAGGATTATTAGAGCAGGATGTGAGCCAGAAAACTCAAGTTACTGATGTTGTTAGCTTTGCTGAAGCAAATAGTAATAGTAATGGTGATACTGGATTGCTACAGGATCGGGGTTTAATTCATGGTCGTCCTTTAAAAGAAGCGGAGATCAATTTTTCTGACTATTTAAACCACACTACAGAAGCTGCTAATTTAACTGCCAACAATAATTTAGCTCAATACTGCTTGATCAGTAACCAAGAGTTGCTGACAGGGGAAAAAGTTGCCCCCAGTAAAAAAGTAATGCGGTTAGTGAAATTTTTTCATTATCTAGCTAATAGCGATCGACAGCAGCTATTACCAATATTGGAGAGCTATTTTCGAGCGAGTGTGATCGATCGAGGACAAGAAATCTCACCCACCATTCAAAATTGGTTAGAACAGATTAGCGCTCTTGAAGATGAGGAACGAAGTCTATTTGCTCTTTGGTTCAGTTGCTACTGCTTCAATCCGACGGTAACTCTAGCAGAATTTAAGACCATCTCAGCTCAAACTAGCCCCCAGATCGAGATTAAACCAGCTAATCGCGCTACAGAATCTAGTTTTGTCCCTGTTGACGATGATTCTCCGCCGTCATCGATCATAAATCTAGATCGAACAAAATTTCAGCGTTCCCCCATAGTTAAACAGCTAATCTTACCTGGAATCTGGATTTTGGTGACGATAATTTTTATCCTGCTGGGAATCATTAATCACAACTCTCAGACTGTAATCAAATCAACACACATTCCTGCTCTTTGTCGCACTACAATTGGTTCTCCTGAATACTGCCGTTTAGCGGTTGATTTAGCTGGTCAAAAAGCGATCGCTCAAGCACCAAAAACTCTTTTTCCCCTAACCAAAGTAACCGAAGCTGTCGCCAACTATGGCTGTGCCAGATACGCCAACCTCAAAGCAGATGTTAGGCAGATTGCTCCAGAAGTTACTCCCGTCATCTCTAGCCATGGCGAAAAGATTTTCCCTCATATTTATGTAGTTCAAGCCCAGCAAAAAAACGCTAAACAGTCAAAAAATATTAGAGTCGGATGTGTTTATACTACTGGAAATAACCAGCGATCGCCCAGAAAAATAGTTGCCGATCTAATTCCACTCAACTGGCCCATAGAACAATATCAAAAACAGACGGGACAGTCTAATTATCTTTCCTTGGGCATATTTACTCAGCCGATTAATTTGGGTTTATTTACCATCTTTGCCGCCTTGGGAACTGCGATCGCCTCTCGGTTAAATCTTGGTTTGAAAATTCAGCACACCCACACCATCTATTTAGTAGGGCTAATCTTAGGTGTAGTGCAGCTAATTATTGCCTTATTGCCATTTTTTGGTTTACTAGGGGCGATTTTTATCCCCATCTCAACAATACTACTCGCCAGCTTGTTACTTGAGGATTTCCAACTTAACTGGAAACGTGGCTATCCTTCCATTGCTATTACCATATTGGCGATCGTGGCTACCCAGTTTTTACTCTCTAGTCTCTGCTTAGAATTAATTAACAGCTTGGCTTGAAACACAAAGAGTAATAGCGCCTCCTTGCTCTCGATCAATTTGTTTGGCAAATGCTTGGATCATCAGCATAGAAGTAGTCGGTAGGGTGGGCATTGCCCACCCTACTTAAATGAACCCAGTATTTTAGCTTAGACGCGCTAGTAGGTTGGGTTGAGGCACGAAACCCAACGATTAAAAGATTTTGTTGGGTTTCACTATCGTTCTACCCAACCTAGCAAGTCTCTTATTACTTTTGAAAAATGGTATAAGTTACTCATCGAGTTTTTAAAGTTAGATTAATTCTCATATCTTCTTTGAACATTACATATTGAGCAATACAGCGCATCAAACTCAATCTCACACTTATTTGTGATCGAGATCATAGTTGTCAGTTAAAAAATAGAACATATTAGAGAAGAGATAGAGCTATGCAACAGATACTTTCTGTTACATCAATCATCCCCCAGTTTGGTACCTGGGGGATTTTTTTTGGGGAAAATTACCAAATTAAGTTGTTCAAACTTTGATATTTTGCAAGATAAACTTGATCTAGGCCTTGACTAGCAATCAAAGCGAGCTTGTATCTCTCAAAAAACATGACAACCTAATGCAAACCAAGATATTTATGTGGCGCTGGCAACATACATTTCAAGCTGCGATCAAAAATCTGCTCGAAAGTATTTTACAGATTCTTGAGCTACCGATCGCCTCAAATATTTTTGTTTTGGGTATTCCGCTCACAACTCAAAACGTACCTCAGATCTTATTTCACCAAGAAAACTGTGGCTTTATTGCCGATGACTTCGAGCAGGTATTCTCTATAGCAAAACAGAACTTCGACAACGATCCCGAACTGTTATTTTTTAAGAGTGCCAGCCATCTTAATCAGGCTCATAGAGATTCTCTTTACCCTAAAGCTCTACGTTCTGCTGTACAGTCAATTCTTCAGCAATACGATCGCCAACGAGAGCAGGTTTCCTTTTGTAGCTTACCAATCCAGAAAAACGATCACTGGATTATGACGATAATTCAGCTTCAGCAGCAAGACTTTAATCGTCAATATTGCCTCAATAAAGCAACCCATGAACTACCTTCAATGCAAGAATATCGGATTGAGCGCTGTTTTTTGGAAGCCCTGATTTATCAAGTATTGAAAAAAGGTGAATTAGAATTACAAAATAATTCAGCAGGACACACTCTATCTCTAGGTAATTCAGAGAGAGTGATCGAAGACGCTGCTGCTAATCTCTTGCAATCAGTAGAGGTACATATTAACCAGTGGCAACAAGTCGATTTATTATCTTTTGCCAATGCGATCGCTGCCGAACGCTATGAGGGTGCTGCTAGTGAGGGTAGACTGATTATCTGTCATAAAGATCATCCTGATATTGCAGCTAAGGTTAAATTAGCAAAGCCAATTAAAATTTATAATTATCGCGGAATTCGCAAACTATTAGAAGTATCTAGTAATAAGATGGCTTTGTTATGTGATATTGAAACTGTCTGGGGATTAGGACTTCCTTTGGATACCTATCAACCTAGTCTCGAAAATTTATTTGAAATTAGATTTGCTGAAAATCAAACCTGGGAATTGGTTCATGCAGAAAATATTATGCTGCGGGTTAAGTATCGACAAGCAAGACTACCCAGGGCGCGATTCGATCGCCAGCTATTTTGCCACCATGTTGCTCAATTGTTTCAAGTTAATGCAACAACAGCAAATTTATTAGTTAAAGCAGTAGAAGCAGCGATCGAGCAACGCCACGGTACGATGTTGGTTATTACTTCAGAAGCGGAACAAGAAACCCAACGATTAGCAGCTCAAAGTACTGTAATTGAACCAGTTATTGTCTCTCAAAGTATTATTTCTCATTTATCCAACATAGACGGGGCAATTTTGCTCTCCCCAGAGGGAATTATTTATTCTTTTGGCGTAATTCTCGATGGACAAGCTTCCAAAAATGGTAGTTCTAGTAGAGGTGCTAGATATAACTCTGCCATTCGCTATATTGATGAAATGAGCCACAAAGTTAACTGTTTAGCTCTGATCGTGTCGGAAGATGGTTATGTAGACCTATATTCTACTTTAACCAATCATTCATGATGGTTTGTTACTATAGCTATTCTAGTCACTGAGGTTAGGCAAAAAAGCTTATGGTTAATTAACTGCTAATTAACTACAAACGATAATACTTATAATTGCATACATTAAAATTTGCAACGATCAAACAAGAAAAGCTCAATGCAAAGTATGGTCTGCACTAAGCTATAAATGAGAACGCGATCGCAACAATGCAATTGGAACTTTACCCCGATCTCCAGCCCACTGTATAGCTTACTGTATAGCTGGTTTTGTCGCTTCTTATGGTTTGCCGACCATAGATTCATCTGATTGGGGAGTTCCCGCATTGTCTAAAGCTGTAATTACTCGGTTGAAATCAAAGCCAATTGCTCTTAGAGCGTGCCAAAGATGACCTTGAAGGAAGAAAAAGGCTAGAAAGAAATGAGCGTTAGCTAGCCAACAACGGGCGGTATGAACACCTGGAGCTAATGCCACGGTATCGGTAAAGTAAGGTACAATTCCCAACTTGATCTCCAACAGTGCGCCATAAAATTCTGGAGGATAAGCCAGTGTATTAACGGCACAGTAGTATGCCGCGACAAAGCCAGCTAAAGCAATACCACCCAAGGAATAGGATAAGATTGCCTCTCCCGAAAAGATTAACTGTTTCTTTGCCCAGCCCAATTGTTCTACCGTGTACACACAAGTCAAAGTAAACTATCACAGAGGAGCTTAAAAAACATTTTAGGATAGATGGACAACCCAATACTGGTTCACGCAGAAAAATTCAAAGGCAAGACATTTGGAGACCCAAGATTGCTCAAAAGGGGGTAGCATTATATGAAGCATTACAGGAACATCAATCAGTCAAAATCCGCCAAATAAGTCGAAATAGAGCCGAACAAGTAGGATATTATCGCTTTTTGGAGCATGAAAACGTGACAGTATCAGAACAAAGACAAAGTATTGCCCAGCATTGCCAACAAAACTTAGAAGAACGTCACGTATTAGCAATAAGTGACAGCAGCGAAATTAATTTGCAGTCTCATGTAGGAAGACTGAAATCAGAAAACTTGGGAGTAGTAGGAAATAACATAGATGTAGGATTTTACACTGATTAAAACTGCTGATATCACTGCTTGGGTAGTAGGTGTAGTTACAGCTTGTATCATTCCTTTTCCAGGACTAAGCGTAGGTGATATTATTGCAACTCTGGGATTAAGCACTGTAGCAATAGGTTTTACTTTTCAGGATATATTCAAAAATTTCTTAGCTGGAATTTTAATCTTGATTCAAAGACCATTTCACATTTTAGAAACAAAGGTTCAGACAGATATATAGCCGTACAAAATTAGCGATAGACAATTAGGGTGATTGGCTTCATGGGTAGTAGGTATGGCTATATATTCAAAATTATCTAACATCAGCACTTAGGCTAGTTGCTAATAATAAATTAATCAAGCAAATCTAAAAAATAAATATCAATGAACAATCAACAAGCAACAGATTTAATGCTGAGGGTATCTGACTTAAATGTTTATTATGGTGAAAGTCATATTTTGCGTAATGTCGATCTCAGTGTGGCTGCTGGGGAAATGGTCTGCTTGATCGGACGTAATGGTGTGGGCAAGACGACGTTGTTAAAGACGATTATGGGCTTGCTTCCACCACGCACGGGAGAGATTTTTTTAGGAGATAGACCCTTAACTAAACTAACCCCAGATCGCCGAGCAAAGTTGGGTATTGGCTATGTACCCCAGGGCAGAGAAATTATTCCCCGCGTATCGGTTCAGGATAATCTGCTACTAGGTTTAGAGGCAAAACCCCAGGGTAGGAAGGGCAATGAATCGATTCCTGAAGAAATATTTGAGCTATTTCCCGTGCTGAAAACCATGCTGGCGCGGATGGGGGGAGATTTAAGTGGGGGACAACAGCAGCAGCTAGCGATCGCTCGTGCTTTGATGGGTAAACCTCGTTTATTGGTGTTGGATGAACCTACTGAAGGTATTCAGCCCTCGATCATTCTGGAAATTGAGGCAGCGGTCAAACGAATTATTGCTGCTACTGGTATTTCTGTCTTGCTAGTTGAGCAGCACCTGCACTTTGTCCGTCAAGCAGATAAATATTATGCGATGCAAAAAGGCGGTATTGTGGCATCTGGCAGCACAGAGGAATTGAGCCGAGAAGTTATCCAGCAGTTCTTGGCAGTTTGAATCGGTTTGAATCTAAGTAAATGCTATCTTTAGTCTCAAGGACTTGGCTTAAATAAATAGTAGAATCACTATTTCAGTTAACTGCAATACTCTATCCTGTTTACTACTCTATGTCTTTAAACAATGCCTCAGACCTAGCTTTTACCTCAGCTTTAACACAAGCCAAGTTAATTAAAGAGCGGCTGGTTACTCCCCTAGAATTGACCGAGATGTATTTAGACCGCATTGCTAAATATGATTCTCAGGTGGGTAGTTTTTATTATGTCGCCAGAGAAAGTGCGATCGCCGAGGCAAAAGCAAAAAGCGCTCAGCTAGAGCAAACTTTAGAGACTAACTGTCTGCCACCTTTTTTTGGTGTACCGATTGCCATCAAAGATATGAAATCTGTGGCGGGTATGCCCATAAGTTATGGCATTTCCACCCTTAAAGATCAAATTGCTACCTATGACGATGGGGTAGTGAGCAAGATTAAACAGGCAGGGTTTATTATTCTAGGCAAAACGGCAACATCCCAACTCGGTTCTTTTCCCTATACCGAACCAGAAGGGTTTGCGCCGACTCGTAATCCGTGGAACTTAGATTATACCCCTGGCGGTTCTAGTGGTGGCTCATCGGCTGCGGTGGCTGCGGGATTTTGCGCGATCGCTTTAGGGGGAGATGCGGGGGGATCAATTCGTGGCCCTGCTGCTTGCTGTGGTCTAGTGGCAATTAAACCCAGTCGCGGGCGAATTTCTTTTGCACCTGTAGGCGATCGCTTAAGCGGTTTAGGCACTCACGGCATTGTTACTCGTACCGTAGCGGATGCTGCTGCCTTTTTAGATCTCGCAACGGGCTACATCACAGGAGATCCCTATTGGCTAGAACCACCTGAAATTAGCTTTCTCCGCCATACTCAACAGTCCTTACCTGCGCTAAAAGTCGGTTATCTAACTTCTCTCTTGCCTGTAGGCGAACCCGCCCCAGAATGCCAGCAAGCCGTTACTCAGATAGTGCAGCAGTTGGAAGCTATGGGACATACTGCTGTTCCCCAGGCGATCGACCTAACTCCCCTGATTGAACCCTTTAAAATTGTCTGGTCAAGTGCGGTAGCTGGCTCAGGCATTCCCACCGAGGTACTAAGTCCGATGAATCAATGGGTGCTATCACAGTCTGGTACAGCAGGAGAATATTCCCAGGCGGTAACTCAGATGCAGTTGTTTGCCCGACAGCTAGTGAGTCTCTTTGCGCAAATGGATGTATTAGTTGCGCCAACCTATATGCACCCTGCAATTAAAATTGGCGAATGGCAAAATCTTAGTTCTGAAGCAACATTTCACAAGATTGCCAACTGGATACTGCCCTGTCCGCCATTTAATGTTACGGGACAACCTGTAATTAATATTCCTGCTGGGTTTGATGCTAATGGAGTACCCTTGGGGGTGCAGTTAATCGGTCAACCAAATGCTGAGGCGACAATTATTACCCTGGCTGCTCAACTCGAACAAACTCAACCCTGGAGTCATTTACGACCAGATATAGCCGTATGAAGTTAGATTGGGACGATTAGAGTGATCGGCTCGTAAGTAGGAAATAGGAAATAGGAAATAGGAAGTAAAAAGTAGTATTTCAAAAATGTTCTGACGTTTTTACGTATGGCTATAAGTTTGTTTAAAAGCGATTAAGTCTGGTAAATTACTAAAGTTCTACTCGATGAGTTGTACCAGCAACAGTAACGAGATCGCCTGTAACTAATTTACGTCCTCGTCTCAACTCTGCTGATTCGTTCACCGTAACTATTCCCTGTTTAATCATAATTTTGGCTTCTCCTCCAGTTTGGGTAATTCCCTGCCATTTTAGAAACTGGTCGAGCTTAATATATGCTGGTAACGTTGAATCCTTCATGACTTGATGCGGTAAAAATATTGATAGGCTTCAGTAAATCCTAGCTTATTGTAAAGGTTTATCCCTGCTTGATTGCTGGTTTCCACCTGAAGATAAACCGTGGTTGCTCCTTTGCTGCACCCCCAATCCGTTAGGGCTGCAATTAATTGAGTTACGTAACCTTGACGACGCTGTTTTTGAGCGGTAGTTAAGCAAAATATGCCGAGATAGTTCCTTTCTAAAACTCCTAATCCAATGCTACACAATCGATGTCGATCTTTTAGATATCCATAGCAGGTGGGATTAGGTATCATTTCTAACATCGTAGATAGGGTATTCCAGTGCTGGAGTGGTAAGTTATCGGTATGAACAAAACGATCTAACCATTCTGTCGATAACTGATGCTCGAGAGTAAAGTCTAATGCCCCGCTAAAAACATCATGATTAGTAATAGATTTAACCTGGACACTAATCGTATCTTGTTTGGTGTAGCCCATTTCAGATAAAGTTTGATCCAGGATCGACCATTGAGCTGTATTTGTCAGGCGGAAAATTGAGGGAAGATTCCAGCTGCTATAGAATGTTTCGCAACGCTTAATTTTCTCAGTTAAATTTTCTGTCCCTAAATATAGAGGTGTTACCGAATTAGCTCGCTTAGTGTAACCTTCAGCAAACCGCAATACCCAGCCATCATCAAGAATCTGTTGCAGACATGGCCAAGCATTAAGAGATAATTCTTCTAAAGTTCTAATTAGAGTCAAATTCTGATCTGCCACTGGTAACTAATAATGCTGTAATGCTCACTTTCTACAAAAGTTTAGCCAACTGCTTTAGTCTTACTGTCCAACAATTCCCAGAGTTGTTTATCATTAAAGTCTTCAATCGTCATACTTGCTCCCGCATTAAGTAATTCTTCGGCTGGATGACTAGAAGTAATCCCAATAGTGTAAATACCCGCACCAACGGCTGAACGAATACCTGCTGCGGAATCTTCAACAGCAAAGGCTCTTTTGCTTTTTACTCCCAAACGGCTCAAAGCCAACTTGTAAGGTGCTGGATCTGGTTTGCCTGGAGGTGCATCCTTCGCCATAATTACTGTGGGAAAAGTATCTGTCAGACGCAACACCTTGAGCATATAGACTGCATTATCCTCTGGTGCATTGGTAACCACAGCTCTTTTGATGGAAGCTCGATCTGTCAGAGCGATCAAGCGATCTAAACCAGGGGTAGGTAAGAGAGAATTTGCTAAACGACGATAGGTTTCTTCTTTTTCCGTGGCTAATTTCCAGGCATCTTCTAAAGTCAACTGAGGAATAATATCCTTAATAATTTTAGAATTAGTTCTGCCCGAAATACGTTGCCGATAAAAAGAGCGATCGATGTCAAGATCGTATCTAACCAAGATGTCTTGCCAGACAGCAAAGTGAATCGAGTCTGTATCAGCTAACGTACCGTCTAAATCAAACAATATCGCTTCTAACATTTTTTCACCATGATTTGATCCGTAACTAGTATTAGCATCTAATACGCAATCTTTCTAGCTTTTGAATACATATATTCTAGTAAGATGTGATTTGAAGCAAGGCAGAGAAATCACTACTACTCTCGGAGGGATTTTGTTTGTTATCCTAAACTTATGTATATCGATGCACTTACCCTAAGGGAGAGTTGAACAGTCATGAGTTTTTCAGAGCGTGATTTGCAAAGTAAGCTAGATGAAATGTCAGCCGAGATCAATCAAAAAGCTGACTCTAATTCTGACACCAAAGTTACATTTCCTCAAGTAGAAGTCAATCCTTCTCCCCAAGTAAAAAACTGGATCGATAGTAGTAAAAATATATTTAATAATCTACCTAAGTTTGGTCAGGTTGCCGTAGCTGTCGGCGGTGTTTGGTTGGGTTTTTCGATCGTTGGTGCGGTACTCCATGTTGTTAGCAGTATTTTAAGTTTGGCAGTGATCGGCGTTGTGCTATATTTCGGTTATCGTTTATTTAGCAGTAATTCGGAATCTAATTAAATATAGGAGTGAGGCAGGAGGCAGAAGGCAGAAGGAGCGAAAATTCAATTACTTCTCTTTTCAATCTTGATTTTAAGTATTGGTCATTGCTGTAGTTGGTATTGGTTTAGATGGCAAGCAGGGATTGACCCAAACTGTACAACAAATTATCGAGCAGGCTACAGTTTTAGCTGGTAGTAAACGGCATCTTGGTTATTTTACCGATCATCCCGCCGAAAAATTAAATTTAGCTAATCTTAATACTGGTATTGAGGCGATCGCTCAACTAAAATTAGATCATTATGTGGTGGTTATTTTAACTAGTGGCGACCCGCTTTTTTTTGGTTTGGGTAGACTATTATTAGCCAAATTTAAAGCATCAGAAATTGAATTTTATCCTCATTTAAGTTCAATCCAATTAGCTTTTAATCGTTTAAAAATTCCTTGGCAAGATGCTAATTTGATTAGCGTTCATGGACGTTCTGTTGATAAGTTAATCGAACTGTTTAAACAGGGTAAAGATAAGATTGCAGTTCTCACTGACGGTCATAATAATCCTGCTGCGATCGCTCGTCTATTCCTCGCTCTAGAATTACCCGTTAACTATAGTTTTTATATCTGTGAAAATCTAGGAGACGTAAGCGAAAAGGTCAGTCATTTTTCACCCGCAGAAATAACTCAATTAAGTAATTTAGAGCAACATGATTTTTTAGCTTTAAATGTTGTAATTTTAGTGAGGGAAGCACAGGAAAATGAGCTAAATCTAGATAATTTACCTTTAATTGGTTTACCTGATAGTAGCTTTTTAAGTTTTAGCGATCGCCCTAGTTTAATTACTAAGAAAGAAGTGCGTTTAGCTATCTTAGGCGAATTAGCTTTACAGCCAAAACAAATAGTCTGGGATATTGGCGCTGGCACTGGTTCAGTATCGATTGAAATAGCTCGCTTATGCCCGACATCTCAAATATTTGCGATCGAAAAAACTAGTATGGGTTCAAGCTTAATTACGCAAAATAGTCAAAGATTTCAGCTCAATAATCTTAAAAGTATTAATGGCAAAGCACCAGAAGTATTATGCAATTTACCCGATTGCGATCGCATTTTTATTGGTGGAAGTGGAGGAAACTTAGTTGATATTTTGCAGATCTGTAGTCAGAAATTGACCGTTCGGGGATTAATCGTCATGGCATTTGCGACGATTGAATATCAACTACAGGCGATTAATTGGTTGAGTAATCATAATTGGCAATATCGACTTTTACAGCTCCAAATTTCCCGTTCTACTCCCATTAGTAACTTAACTCGTTTAACTCCTCTGAATCCCGTGACGATTATTACTGCGGGTAAATAGGAAAATCTCGCGCAAAGACGGACGCGAAGCTTATCCGAAGGTGTATACCGCAAGGGTACTAACTCCGTGTCGCCCTTTAGGGAATCCTTTAGGACAAAGACGCAAAGGGGTTTATCCCGCTTAGTTTGGGGCAAAGACGCAAAGTAGTAGGGTGGGCAATGCCCACCCTACAGATTTTGATTATTTTAACTCCTCTAAATACCGTAACGATTATTACTGCGGGTAAATAGGAAATAGGAAATAAAGTTTATTTTGCTGCCGCTATTCAAAAACATGATTGTCGTATTAATCAAAAGGTTCAAGAGAAAAATAAAATTAAAGAGCTTATAGCTAACCCGATCATTAAATTATCGTCACCCGAACTCACGTTTAGTAATTGCCGAAGACCCTACTTTGTCAGGAAAGTTTTACAATCAAAAATAGATAATTAAAGCCAGAACTTATAATGCTACGCAAAATCTTAATTCTATTCATGTCATTGTCGTTATGCTTGACTACAGTAAGTTGTGGAGGTTCTACTACTACGTCTACCTCAACGCAGACTCAACCATCTTTTGATAATAATGCTGATATTGCTCCTAAACCGATCTCGATTAGCGATGGTAAATATCCCGTGCAGCAAGCTACCTACGATGATGTAAGTGGCGAATATAATCTAATGCTGTTAAACACGCCTCCTGGCACTCCGCCAATGTTGCAAACCGATCAGCTACAAATGGCGCGAATCAGCGAAGAAGAGGCAGCTAAGGGGGAAAAAACTTATCTTCAGGTAACAAATAAACAACCTGTAATGTATTTAACTGAAGATTTTAAGATTGAGTACGTTCACAACGTTACCGAAACCAGAAACGATCCTCAGACTGGTCAACCTGAGACAGTTGTAATTAGAAGAGAATCGAGCTTCTGGACTCCTTTTGCTGGTGCTTTGGCAGGTCAAGCGATTGGTAGTCTTCTATTTAGACCTCACTACTATGTGCCGCCAGTTTATACTCCTGGACGTGTACTGACTGGATATGGTGGTTATGGAACTAGCTACTCTCAGGCGGTTAATCGTTACCAAGATCGTTATCAAGCACCTCCCGCAGCCGTTAAAAACCGTCGTACCCTTAGAACAACTGGTTCACTGCGCAACGCTGCTAGTAATAAAGCACGTAGAACCATAAAAAATAATAGCCGTTCTACAGGTTCTGGTGTTGGTTCAAGTACTTTGCGTAATTCAGGAAAAAGCACTCCTAAACAGTTGAAGCGACCTAGTAGTTTTGGCAGTAGTGGAGTTAGAAGACCTAGTCGTAGTTTTGGGAGTAGCAGACGGAGAAGGTAATTTGATTACTGATTACTGAAAAGCGATCGCTTTAAAATATAAGCGATCGCCAGAATAATTTTCTCCTAAACTTTGGGTAGGCTAAAAATAAAGGTAGTTCCCTTACCTAACTGAGACTCTACTTTTAATTCTCCGCGATGGGCATTGATAATTTGCTGACAAAGATATAGTCCTAAGCCTTTACCAGCACGACGATGGTTTCCCTGATGGTATCTTTGAAAAACCGCCTTTTGATCTTCTGGTGAAATGCCAATTCCTGAATCTGCCACCTGAACCAATATTTTAGATTTCTCTTGTGACAAGGAAACTTCGACTTGACCTCGATCGGTAAATTTAATCGCATTACCAATTAAGTTAGTCATTACCCGACGTAACTCTAGGCGATCGCCTTTGATCTCAAAACCTGTTTCAGCTGTAACGTTATATAATAGCTCCAGCCCTTTTTGTCTCGCTAATGGTTCAAGTTCAGCAACTACCTCAGAAATTAGTTGTTGTAGGTCAACTGAAATCGAATTCAGCGTTTTTTGTCCTAATTCATAGTGATGAGTTTCTAGTAGCGTGTTAAGCATCTCCAGCATATTATCATTGCTACTAACGATGTTGGCGATCGCTTCTTCTTGTTCGCTGGTGACATGACCAAAAACGTTTTGCTTAATTAAATCCAGCATCCGATTTGCTGCCACTAGAGGAGTTCGTAGATCGTGAGTCAAGCAAGAAACAAAATTCTCTCGTTGGTCAATGGTTTCTTTAAGACGCAACATTGAGCGCACTCTCGCCTGTAGTTCATCGATTTGGAAAGGTTTGCGGACAAATTCATCTGCTCCTGCATCTAAACCTGCTACTAAACTAGATTCTTCTCTGGCTGTAACTAACAAGATGGGAATGAAAGGCACGTTTTTATCTTGGCGGATGCGTCGAGTAACTTCGTAGCCATCCATGCCAGGCATCATCACATCAAGTAAAATTAGACTAGGCGGAAATTGTTTGATTTGTTTTAGGGCGGTTTCCCCATTGTGAGCTAATACAACACGATGACCTTCTTGTTCGAGAGCGAGCTGCACTAAAAGAAGATTATCAGGAATATCATCTACTGCCAGAATGTAGTTTCGCTTAGAGGTTTCCGTAACAGACATTACATTTTTTAAAAAAGCTTAAATAATAGTTAAGTATAGATTATTACGATTTACTTAAGTATCATACTTACGAGGGATTTCCACTGTAAAAGTTGAACCTTGATTTAAAGTGCTATCAAGCGAAATTTTGCCCCCCATCATTTTAATCAAAGAATTAGTAATCGCTAGACCCAAACCTGTGCCTGAATGTTGGCGAGTAAAGCTTTGATCCGCTTGACGAAAAGCCTCAAAAATTTTGTCTCGATCTTCTGGAGCAACTCCCACACCTGTATCGCTCACGGCGATCGCAATTTTAGTTTTGCCTATTTCTTTCACTTGCACCACAATTTGTCCTGATTCGGTAAACTTGATGGCATTAGAAAGTAAATTAATCACAATCCGTTTAACAAAGTTAGCATCTTGAACGATAAAATTATCTTCTAATTGAATATCAGTAACTAAACTTAGCTGTTTTTCTATGGCTAAAGAGCGTAATTCTTCTACTGTTATTCTAGTCAAGTATTTTAAATCAAATGGTTGAGGATTTAGCTCTAATTTGCCTGCCTCAATTTTAGAAAAATCAAGCATTTCGTTAATCATATTAAGCAAGTTATTGCTGTTATGAAAAATTCGCTCGACTAAATTCTGCTGTTGTAATGACAAAGGTTCAGTATGCTGACGGAGTAATAGTTGAGAAAACCCCATGATGGCATTCATTGGCGTGCGTAATTCATGGGACATGGTGGCGAGAAAGTCCGATTTAAGATTATAAGATTCTTGCAGTTTAATATTTTGTAATTTTATTTGCTGCTGCTGTCTTTCCAATTCTAAATTTTTAGACAATAATAGTTCATTAGTAGCTCTAAGGCGCTGGTTAGCTAATTTTACTGCCTGTTCTGCCTGATTAATTCTAATTGCATTGTTAATTGCTTTACTCAAAGTCTTAGGTTCAATTTTTCCTTTCAATAGATAATCTGCTGCCCCAGATTTCATCATTTCAACCGCAATTTGTTCATCTCCTTGTCCTGTTAAAACAATGACTGGGAGATTAAAATCGATCTTTTTTAATGTTGCTAATAAGTTTAAGCCATCAACGTCGGGTAGTAAATAATCTAGTAGAATTAAATCAAAATTATTAATACAATTGTTTTTTTCTGAATTTTCTTCAGCTAGTGAAACGCCAACTAAACAATTGGTTATAGGTAGGTTATTTTGATGGTTATTGTTTCCTTCAACTAATTTAGCGATCGCTTCTTGACCATTCACTGCTTCTGTTATAAAAGCAGAAAAATTTGCTTTTTTTAAAGCTCTTTTTACCGTCAACCGATCTACCTCATCATCATCAATTAACAATATTGAAAATTGTTCCTCACTCATCTTTTAACCACCAATAATATTATCCTACTAACGAATCAAGGCATTTCACATAAAGCCCAATATTTATTTAATGCCACCATTACTTCCGCAAAGTTATTGAAGGTAACTGGCTTAAGAATATATCCTGCAACGTTTAAATTATATGCTTCAATGCGGTCTTTATCTTCGTCAGAGGTAGTTAAGACGATCACCGGGGTACGCTTTAATTCCCGATCTTGCCTTAACTCTTGCAGAAATTCTAGACCATTCATTTTTGGCATATTAAGGTCTAGTAAGATTAATCTTCTTTTTGCTGGCACGAGTGAAGGTTTTTCGCTTGAAGAGCGCAACATTGCTAAAGCTTCAATTCCATTACCCGCTAGATAAAGAGGATTAGTAATTTTGTATTTTTTGAACGCACGTTTGACGTTCATAATATCAACTTCATCATCCTCTACCAGCAAAATATTGATTATTCTATCTTCCATAATTACGTTTTAATGATACATTTAAGGATTAATTTAACTCGATACATTAAGATTATTTATTTTTAGTCACATTTATTCTTGCCTATATTTTGGGTTATATTAGTATGATAATCCTTAACAAAAACTTGATTATCGGCTAAAAGTTAGACTTAACTATAATGTAAAAAAAGAACATAATAAATTATATTTCTTTAGCTATTCTTAATATTTGAATAGAGCAACTAAAAAAAAGTTTCCAAATTAACTTTAGACTCAAAAATAATCAAGCTGCGATCGTAACCCCCAGCTTCTCAACTCGATCCATTTGTTCATTGGTCATTGTAAAGATATACATCTTAAGGACGATGAAATCAAATATCAAATATCAGATAGTCTAAAGATAGATAATTGCCGATTAATTTATAGTTTTATCAATCGAAATGAGTAAAGTTAGCATTGTTTTAATCGAAGATCATGATTTAAGTCGCATTGGCTTGTGTGCGGCTCTTAAACAATACGAAGACGTAGAAGTCATCGATAACGCTGCTAACGGTAATGATGGCTTGCAGAAAATAAAAACTCATCAACCTGATGTGGCGCTAGTAGACATTGGCTTACCCGACATTGACGGTATCGAAGTCACCCAAAGATTAAAGCAATATCAAGCAGGTAATCCAGATTTTAAAACCAAGGTGCTGATGCTGACGATGCACAGTAGTGAAGATTCAGTTATGGCTGCATTTGCTGCTGGTGCAGATTCCTACAGTCTTAAAGATGTCAGTATGGACAACCTAGTTCAAGCAATCCGTAATACTCATGAAGGAAACGCTTGGATCGATCCAGCGATCGCCCGTATTGTGCTAAAACAAGCTCAAGCTAGTAAAATTGCCACCAACTCAGCCAACATCTCTTCTCAGGCTATAGATGACACCCAAGCAATTACAGCCGTGGCGGAAGAATATCAGCAATTAATTGAAACCTATCCATTGACAGATCGAGAATTAGAGGTTTTAGAGTTAATCGTCGCTGGCTGTAGTAATGCAGATATCTCTGCCAAGCTTTATATTACTGTGGGAACAGTGAAAACTCACGTCTGTCATATTCTCAATAAATTATGCGCTGATGATCGCACTCAAGCAGCAGTTAGAGCTTTAAGAGCAGGATTAGTTAAATAAATAAGAAGACAAAGTACTAAATGTCATAGTCAATATTGGTAAAATCCTGTGTAAAATACTGTTTAGCTGTTATTGATTAGCTTAGAGTTTTCTTTCTTCATCAGAGCAAAGTTTAAAACAACTAACTTAGTCATAATCCAGAACCAGTCTTGTATAAGTGATTTCTTGCCACTTACGAAGGTGCTTCTATGGTGATAGAATCATTACTCATGACAAATGCACTCTAACTCAAATAAAAATTTTGATAAGTCATCAGACAATTATCAACCATTAATTCTCATTGTAGATAATGATAATGATAACTTATTATTTGCCAGCTACATAATTGAATCTATGGGGCTTAACTATGTAGTTACAGATGACAGCGAACAGTGCCTAAACTTGGTAGCAGAATTATTGCCAGACATTATTCTATTAGATATTGTTATGCCTAAATTAAATGGGTTAGAAATTGTTAACTTGATTAAACAAGATGCAAGTTTTGCCCATATATCGTTGATTGCAGTTACGGGATTAACTAAAGCTGAAGATCGAGAAGAGTTAATTTCAGCAGGCTTTAATGATTATCTATGTAAACCATATCTAATTGAAGAGTTAGAAGGTAAAATTTATCGCCTACTCAATTCTCCTTAGGCTTAAATTCAAAAATAGCGATCGCTCCTGTTAAATTATTATTAATAGTTGTATCACTCAAAAAGTCGATCACTTTTACATCTAAAACTTCTTCAATGATACTTTGGATTTGAGGATGAATCACATGATCGACTGCCTTTCTTACCTGCTTTGCTAAGCCAAGATAGTCATTATCTTTCAGTAGTTTTTCAGGTGAAGTAATAATTCCTTCAAGAATTATGACTAAAGTATTGTCAAACAGTTTGTAAGAGATAGTATCTATTTTTTGATCGAGCTGTTGTTGATAAATGTCTTCAATTCTTTGAGATAAAAGTGACTTTATTTCATTAAATTTTATCCCCTTGCGTCTCATAAATAGTTTTTGCTCCCGCAGAATATAGATTAGCTTTTTTACCCATCAATTTTTAACCTTGGGAATACTTTCAGGATTTCGTACTGTTGGAGTCTGGCTTAAAATCACAATAATACCAGTGCGTCCAGTGTCCAAAGTGGCATCACTTAAAATGTCAACTACCTCTACCTCGGCAGTTGTTTCAATCAATTGTTTTAATTCTGGCTGAATAGCATCGTCAAGATTAGAACGTACTTTCTGCGCTAACTCACTCTTTCCTTCATCTATTAAAATTTTTTCAGCACTAGTAATGGAGTTTTCAATAATTATTGCCAACTTAGTGCCAAAAAACTGACATGTCACTTTAGAAGGCTGATGTCCTAAGTGTTGACGATAAAATGCTTGAATTTCTTGAGAAAGTTTTCGTTCTAATTGACCACAAGTCAGTAAGTTATTTGTCATTGTACTTTGGTTAAATTTTTGACCATTAATTGCAAGCTGTAGTTGGCTATAGTTAGTAGTCGTCACAAGTCACAAGTTAACAGTGTCTACTCAAAACTTGCTCACTCTAAAGTAGTAATTAGCAATTTTCAAGTAGCAGTTTTTAATAGTTATCTAATTGTTTTATGATAAAAAAACTACGAGTTACTATCAATTATCAATGCATTTATATTAATCAATAATATTGGCAATAACTATCCATCAAAAGATATAATTCATTTTTGGTATTGGCAATTTAATATCTGAAATATCTGAAATCAAAATAGTTAATTAAGCAAGCCATAGTTAATTACATGATCTATCTTCAGACTGATCTGTTTATCTATATAAAGCAAGATGTATTAGCAACATTCTCAGTGTAAATTTAAAGCAAGTTAAAAAATAGAGAAAAGCAAATAAATTTATGAATCTTTTATTGCAGATTGCCAGCAATGAACCCCATTTTCCCTATGCCGCCGTGGCGGTTATGGGTATAGGCTTTGTGGCAGCAGTGACTATTGGTTCAGTCGCTTGGTATAACTCCAAACGTCCCCCAGGTTGGGAAGATAAAGAGCGTCCAGACATTGTTCCCGAGATTGAAAAGTAATCTTTAGCCAGTTGAATTAACCAATTCTATTTACAAATTAGAGGTAAAAACATGGAAAATAAGATTCCTAACGATGGCAATTACGATCGCGGTATCACTCCTTCTGAAACAGCTGCGAGAATGGAAAGAGAGAAAGATAATTTCAAGCAAAATCCTGAAGCTGAAGGAGATCTAGATACAACCTCTGGATATACAACAGATCGTGAAGGTTTAGCTAATAATTATGCGATCGAGCCTGAAATGTATTACGAAGAGCCAGGGGACAGAAAAGAGCAAGAAGAAGCAGATCATGCTGAACGTGTTGAAGAAATAGAAGACGTTAATACTCCTGGTGGTAAAGGTGTCGGTATTGTTTAGGTGACAAAAAATAGAATAGTATACTGTGGCTTCAAAACTAAATTTTGAAGCCAATTTTTTTTTAGATCTATACTAAATCCCCTTTTTACTAATATTTACTACCCACTACCCACTACCCACTACCCATAAAGCCGATCGCCCTAACTGTCTATCGCTGTCTATCGCTAATTTTGTACGGTTATAGTGAGGATGTTGATGAAAATGTCATAATTATGGATGTTGTATTGCAATTAGTTTTTGATGCTCAATAGCCAATCTGAATCGAGTTCTCTGTCTCAAAATGATCGTGATGTAGTTGATATTCCTTTAGGATCAGATCTTGGTTGGACAGTTAGCGACAGCGAGAAACTGTATAATATCGAGGGATGGGGCGAGCCTTATTTTGCGATTAACCAGCAGGGAAATGTCACTGTTACTCTCGAAGCAGGGGGCAAACCAATAGAATTATTAGAGATAATTAAATCTCTTGATCAGCAGGGAATTGGCTTACCATTATTGATTCGCTTTCCCGATATTTTGGCAGATCGCCTAGCAAGACTACACGACTCTATGGCTAAGGCGATCGCTCGCTATGATTATCAAGGTAATTATCAGGGAGTTTTCCCAATTAAGTGTAATCAAAACCGTCAATTAATTGAGGCTTTAGTTAACTACGGCAAACCATATCACTTTGGCTTAGAATCAGGATCGAAGCCCGAATTAACGATTGCTTTGGCTTGTTTGGCATCTGTAAAAGAAGGGCAACCTCTATTGATGTGCAATGGCTACAAGGATCGCGAATATCTAGAAACTGCTCTTTTAGCCACTAAATTAGGATACAAGCCCATTATTGTGATTGAACAGCCTCCAGAATTGGAGTTACTGATCGCAATTGCTCAAGAATTAAAAATCTCACCAATCATCGGCTTGCGCGCTAAGTTAAACAGTAAAGGAATTGGCAGATGGGGAGATTCTACAGGCGATCGCGCCAAATTTGGTCTAACCGTAGCAGAAATTCTGCATATAGTACGTCAGCTAGAAAATATCGGCAAATTAGACTGGTTGCAACTCTTGCATTTTCATATCGGTTCACAGATTTCGGCAATCAGTACAGTCAAACATGCGATTCGTGAAGCTAGCCAAATCTATGTGCAGCTAGCCAAGCTGGGAGCAAAAATGCAATATCTCAACGTTGGTGGGGGATTAGCGGTAGATTATGACGGTTCCAAAACCAATGTTCCCGCTTCCAAAAACTACAATATGCAAAACTACGCTAACGATATTGTGGCGCAGGTTAAAGATGCTTGCGATCAAGCAGGAGTGATGCACCCTACTTTAGTGAGCGAAAGCGGTAGAGCGATCGCTTCCCATCAGTCAGTGTTGTTATTTGATGTCTTAGGCAAAAGTCAGATCTGCTATGAAAATTTATGTCCACCATCACCGACTGCACATTTAGTAATCAAAAACTTTTGGGATACTTATCAAGAAATTAATCACACCAATCTTCAAGAAAGTTACCACGATGCAATTGAGTTTAAACAAGAAGCCCTTAGCCTATTCAATTTCGGCTATCTTAGTTTAGTAGAGCGATCGCAAGCAGAAGAACTATACTGGGCTTGTTGTCGTCAAATTACAGCAATGCTGCAAGACACTGAAGATCTCCCTGATGAATTAGCTTCCTTGCCTCAAGTTATGGCATCTACCTACTACATCAATTTATCAATCTTTCGCTCAGCTCCCGATAGTTGGGCGATCGATCAGCTATTTCCAATTATGCCCCTTCATCGTCTCCAGGAAAAGCCTAGCGTTAAAGGAGTTTTAGCAGATATTACCTGCGATAGTGACGGCAAGATCGATAAATTCATCGATCGCCAGCAAACCAAGAATACTCTAGAATTACATCCTCTAGACAGCAAATCTCCCGCCCCATATTATCTAGGCATGTTTCTCGTCGGCGCATATCAAGAAATTATGGGTAATCTACACAATCTGTTTGGCGATACCAACGTAGTCCAGATTAAGAGTACCTCTAGTGGCTATGAGGTGGAATCAATTGTACGGGGCGATACGATTGAAAAAGTCTTAGAATACGTGCATTACGACAGTAAAGACTTACTAAAAATCATGAGCAATCAAACTGAAATAGCTCTGCAAAATCAGCAGATTACTCCCGAAGCAGCCCAAAAATTATTGCTAAATTACGCTACCACTCTAAACAGCTATACCTATTTAAATTTAAAGATTTAGTACGGAATTGGAAAAAAAATCTTAAGTCTATCTAGTAAACATCACAGAAAATTTTAAAATATTTAGGTTATCACCACAGTTTTTTGTCGCTAAATAATCCCACCTTTACCTTATTAATTCTCTACATTAAACTTGCCATCCACAACTGTGGCACATCAAAACTATGTCAGATCCTGGTTTAGAAAAATTGCTACAACGTTTGACGAATAGTTTGACCGAAGATCTGTTGGTTCAAAGCGTAACAGATAATATCAGAAATAAACTTCAGGTAGATCGCGTGGTTTTGTATTATTTCTATCGTCAGTGGGAGGGAAGAGTGACGTTTGAATCCCTAAGCTCCCATAACTATTCAATCCTGGGTTCGACTGGCCCTGATGATTGTTTCAATGGTGAATATGCAGCCTGGTATCAAAATGGTCGAGTAAGTGCGATCGCTGATATTGAAACTGCACCGATTGCTGATTGCCATCGTGACTTTTTACGGGAGATGGGGGTCAAAGCTAATTTAGTTGTACCAGTTGTCCCAAATTCTAACTTATGGGGTTTACTTGTCGCTCATCATTGTCAAAACTCCGTTGATTGGTCAGAATCTCAGATAACCATGATGCAGGCGGGAGCAAATACTCTAGCTCGATCCGAGACAATTAGAGGAACATAGTAGTTTAAATACAAAAAAAGTTCTAAAAATAAACGATCGCTCTTACCAATCAAGATAGAAAAAGCGATCGCTTTATGATTAACTAACAATCAGCTAAAAACCAGTACCATTAGCATCAACACCAATCAACTGATCGAGTTGAGACTCAGACAGAGGATCGCCACCAAGATTTTCATACTGCTGAATTGCAGCGCCAGCAAACGGCGCATTGTAGCTAGTACCCACCTCATTAGTGACCCAATCATCACGACGGTCATTGTGGGAAAAATCATCCGCAGCACCAGGCCCACCGACCACAGCACCATAGAGCAGATGATCGTTAGGGCGATCGCTACCATCTAAAGGCGCAGTATCCGCCGAACCCCGATGGTGAGTCCGTTGAGCATAATTATCGCCAAATCCCACCACGTAGCTAAACTTAGCTGGATTATCCCCCAGAACATAGTCCACCTGGGTTAGGGCAAAATTACTATACTTAGAATTAGCCTCCACATTGTCGTTATACCATTCAGCAGCAAAGGCAGCAGACATATTCAGTGGCACAGAAGCCCAATTCGCACGGTGAGCAAAACCACCACTGGTATACTTAACGCTACCTCGTCCTTCAACCCAAGTATCGAGCCAATTTTTGGTCTGTTGCTTAAAGAAGGGGTCACTACTTTCTTGAGCGAGTAATGTTGCTGCACCATAGGAATGGTCATCAGTGGCGTAAGACCAGTCTCCTAAGCCTCCCACTTCATTCTTAAAGTAGTTCTCCGCTTTACTCAGATATTTAGAATCCCCTGTCGCACGATATAGCCATGCACCACCTAGGGCTAGTTCATCCCCATAGCCACTCCAACTAGTATAGAAAGGCGAAGCTTGAGGTACGGAATCGGAATACTTGCCTTTATAGGTTTCCGCAAACTCATAGAGAGCTACGGCATTTTTGACCAACTCATCAGCATAGGCATCATCTGTGCCACGGAACAAGACAGCAGCCGAAGCGAGGGCTGAAGCAGTTCCCGCTGCTGCATCTGAACCAGGACGACTGCGGTCAATGGAGAAGGAAGGACGAGCTGTTTTGCTTTCAATCTCTTCAGGCGATACCCAGTAATTATGGTCGTTTTTATCTCCCACTTGAACCCACAGACGCTCAGTTTTACCTGAACTATCCATTTCATGGGCTTTTAAAAACCAGTCGGTTCCCCACTTAACAGCTTCCATTAGCTCATCAAGTTGTCCTGATTGGGCGTAAGCTTCTTTGTAATCTGCTCCACCCCATGCCAGCATAGTATTGCTAAAGGCCATTGGTTGGATGAATTTGATGTGATCTCCAGCGTCGAAGTAGCCCCCTGCTAAATCTCGTCCGACATCTTTACCGTCGTTAGTCGTAGAATCAGAGCGCCATTCTAAACGATTGTCGGCAGGTAAAGCGCCTGAACGGTTTGCTTCGAGAAACAGGAAGTTTTTCTGTAAGACTTCGCCATAGTTAAATTGTCCTTTTTGTCCCACGGGTTGACCAGGGGAATCAGGAATATTTACAGGAGAGCCTGGCGAGGTAACAGGAGCAGGTGTAAGAACATCGACTGCATCGCTAAATTCTGGATTTAAAGCTTTTTGCCCGCCGTCTTCAATAATAAAAATGGGCTTGATTGATTGTCCTGATGTCAGATTAACCTGATCGTTCTGTCCTGTGATGCTGTAGTTACCGTTGCCATTGTCGATCAGATCTACACCATATGCTGCTGTAATTTTGTAAGGTAGGCTAAAGTCTACCTGCCAGTTGTCAGCCTGGGATTCGGCTTTGAGTTCTACTTCTAGTTTGTATCCGCCTTGCCAATCTTCGATGATGGATGCTGCTGCGCTGATTTTAGATTCAGCTTCTGGTTCGGCTGGAATTATTGGTGTGGCTTCAGTCATAGCTGAACTACCAGTTACATTTAGTTCTACTGCCTGTTTTCCACCGTCTTCAATGATAAAAATGGGCTTGATTGATTGTCCTGATGTGAGGTTGACCTGATCGTTCTGCCCTGTAATGGTGTAATTACCGTTGCCGTTGTCGATCAGATCTACACCGTAAGCTGCTGTAATTTTGTAAGGTAGGCTAAAGTCAAGTTGCCAATCCTTGGCGTTTGATTTTGCCGAGAGGTCTAATTCTAGTTTGTATCCGCCTTGCCAATCTTCAACAATTTGACTCTTAGAATCAATGATTGAATTAGATTGAACATAGTTTACGGTAGAATCAGCAAACATAAATTGTGCAGCAACAGGGGCAGCTTCTCCACTATTACCTTCATCAACAATTAGAATAATTTCAGTTTTATTGCCTTTAACCATGGATTTATTCCAACCAGCTCCAGCAATGTAGGTTTTGCCACCTTCTTGAGTTAATTCAGCACCATAAATCTGATCGATTCTATAATCAGCGGGGAGATCGATGCCAATTTTCCAATTATCTGTATTGCTTAATGCTTCCAAATCAATTGCTATTCTATGCCAATTACCCCAATCGTCAGTGATTACAGACTTAAGATTAAAAGTTTCTTGATTAACTAACACTTTATTCATTGCTATCTAATAGAGTTCTTATTTTTGAATCAAAACAAATTGTTTTTTAATTTTGTTTAAATTGAAAACACAGGAAAAAACTTGAACAACTTTATTACTTCTTTATTTACTTATGAACTAACTTTATCTCTGCTTAATATGAGGTGAGTGTGAGGTAAATAACCAAAACAAGGTGATAGTGATCACCCGCTTTTTGGATCTTATGGTGTAGAGCTATTACTTTTGTAATGAAATAAAGATTTGGCAGGACTATAAGTAACGAATTCCCACCGCATCTTTAACCTATAAAAATTAATTTAATTATTTTATCTAGCATCCAATAATTAGCATCAAGCAAATTACACTAAAAGGAATTAATCCTTATAGCTATATTTTCAGTTAGCTGATAGCTAATCGTACTTTTTAAAGACTACTAGAATTCAGACTCTCTTCTTCTTCTGGGGTTTGCGGTAGGTGTAGACCACATTCTTGTTTCAAGCCCCGAAAACGGGTGTCTCTGGCGTTTTGATCATCAGCAGTAAATGGACGGCTAGAATGCCAGTCGCCGACGGTAACATAACCTCGATCGAAGAAGGGATGATAGGGCAAGTCATATTTAAGCAGATATAAGTAAATATCTTTGGCATTCCAATCTAGAATTGGATAGATTTTATAGAGATCATCTTGGCGATCAATTCTGCTTAAACCTTCACGGTGGGAAGTTTGGTCACGACGTAGCCCTGCTAGCCAAGCAGTAACGCATAATTCTTTTAAGGCGCGCTGCATCGGCTCTACTTTACGAATGCGATCGTAATGATTAAAAGCTTCCACATCTTGTTCCCAAAGCTTACCGTGAATTGCCTCCATACGCGCAGGAGACATGCTTGACTGATATACCTTGAGATTAAGCTCTAGTCTAGTAGCCAAATTCTCGGCAAACTTATAAGTTTCGGCTGGTAGATAACCCGTGTCTATCCAAATGACAGGAATCTTGGGAATAATTCTAGTCACCAAATGAAGCATTACTGCTGCTTGAATACCAAAGCTAGTAGTCATTACTAAGCCGTCACCAAAGGTTTTGGCACTCCACTCCACTATTGATGAAGCTTCTGCGTTTTCTAACTGTTGATTGACTTGAGATAGGTTGAGACTAGGTGCTTTAGCAGTGGCAGAGATCATTAACTTATATTTTCTAGACTTAGCGGATGATTTGGTGAGTAAAAACTTAATTGTGTATGGAAGCTAGGTTGGTTAGCGCGATTACACCCATTCGAGTGCGACGCAGGGCAAGCCTTTCGGGTATCCTTTAGGATATGCCCTAAAGGATATGCGAAGCGGTATACCACAAGGGTACAATGTGCTTTAGCACTAGCTTCGCGCTTCGCGATCGCCTAATTAGCTAAATTTATAATATCAAACCTAATTATTTCACGCGATGTTCTGGATTATAACGTGGTCAATCTAATTTAAAACCTACTTTTAGACTGTCTCAAGAAAACCAGCTACTTAACCAAATAGCGATCGTGCTTAAGCTGACTCCGATCACTACCGCTACAGGCAAAATAACACCTGTCCCAGTCATTTTGACTATGGGAATCGAGATTGCCATCATTCCTGTAGCTAAACTCCAAATAATTGCTGTACTGCCAATCTTTACGCCTTGTCCTTCCATCATTTTTACTCAGAATTTTAAATTCGCTTTATTTTATTAAGTCACATATCAACTTAACTAGGCTAAGTTTTATTTTAATTTTTAAATAAAGGTTTTAACAACACTTATCAACACAGATCAACTAATTAGAATGACTATGGGGAATTTTACCGACCATTCCTGCCTGCGACGAGTTAATCAATGGTTGATGTGATTCAATTAGAAGCAATAGAGACTTAAATCTATAGGCATTTAATTAGTGGCGATCGCTTTAGAGGACAGACAAAGTTATATTATTTCGACTTGGTAATTGTCTATCATTATTGGTTAATTTATTTGACCTTGGGAAAATAATCTGGAAGGCTGGTTATTCGTGCTTGTTGTCTTTCAAAAATGATTACAGGAATTACTTTATTTAATACAGCATTTGTAATACCATCCCGCATTTTTTTGAAGAATTTGTTGTCAGGCACTGTTGCTATAAATTTATCAACCGTACTTACTTGATGGATGTAGTTTTCACCATTTTCCTTAATAGTAATGATTGCGTTTGAGCCATTATCTTCAATAGTTAGATACTGTTCTTTAATTAATTCCTGATTTTGTCTGAGATATTCTTCAACTTTCATTTTATGGTTAAGTATAGTAATAATATACTATTTCTTCATCTAGTAAATTTTAGCGTACAGTTATTTTAGAACATACTTAGAAAGCAGGATGCAGCTATAGCCGTACAAAGTTAGATTAGGACATTAATAGTAATTGGCTCGTAAGTAGCGCGAAATTCCGTTGCCCTAAAGGACTAGCTTCGCGTCGCGCGGGTTCCCCGCGTTGAGGAAATTTCGTAAGAAGGAAATAGGAAATAGAAAATAGGAAATAAAAAATAGTATTTCAAAGATGTTTTAAAATTGTTACGTAGAGCTATATATTTTGCCCTGACTAAATCATTGCAGGAATTTGTCCAGTAATTTCAATCTTGGCGATCGCCCACTGAGTTAAAATATCAATCAAGTTGAGCTAAAAAAATATCTTTATAGCTACTCAGAAGATCATAGTTTTTGATTTTATCGGTATTTGTTTTTCCCAAGCAAAATCCAGATGACAATTATTTGCGATCGCTGAGTCAGGAGTGAAAAGTTTGCCTGCTATCATTAAGCTTATTTATGTATTTAAAATTAAAAAGCAATCGATGCGGATAGCGAGACTCGAACTCTTGGTGTAAATGCCTGTTAACGCTTTTTCGCTATCTCAAAAGCTTACTCACTAACGTTTAGAAAGCAAAGTGAGTAAAAAGTGAGTAAGGATTACGCAAAAGAAACTGGTTACGAAAGTTTACTATCTGACTTTAAGAGATATCAGAAGGAAACGCCTAGAGGCGTAGGTATGACCCGTAAAGGGCAAAATATCTATTTGCAGTTTAAGACTCCTAATACAGCAAGGAAGCCTTACGCCTGTGGATGTACCTTTACCTTGGATGGAATGGTAGAGGCTTTGAGTAAGTCCAAGAAAGTAGCAGAAGCTCTAAAATCTCTTATCTCTGAGGTTGAATTCTGGGACTGGTACGATAAGGAGATTAAACAAGAGAGTCGGCTGGTAGATGACCAGGTAACTTTTGGTGAAGCGATCGCAAAAGTAGAAGACGACTTTTGGAGTAGACCTGACAGAAGGAAAAGAGAACGAGATAGGAACAATCCTAGTGATCAATCAAGCTTATACGACACATACCAACGGTTTTACAAGTTTCTCCCTCACGATAAGCAAGTAAATCTGTCTGACATTCAAAAAGTAATTGAAAGATGGGATAAAGGTACAAAGACCTACAAAGGCGTAACGTCTGCAATGAAAAAGCTAGTAAGCCTTAACCGAAGACAAGATATTCATGAAGAATTGAATCAAATAAACATTGTTCAAACTAAATTCATGGAACTTCAATCAATTGACCTTGAAACTTTTCTGAAATGGCGAGATGAAACACTGGGAATAACAAAAAGCTTGCACAAGAACAGTCACCTAGATGTACGCAAGGCTTGGATGTGGGTATTTTCTACTCAAATAGTTTACGGACTAAGGATAAGTGAAGTTTTTGCGATCGCAAATTTGTTTGAACCCTATGTTACAAAAGACAAAGTACCTATTCCTGCACTAAACGACCTGAACGACACAAAAAATTTAATAGTTATTGCTGACGAAACAGCACTAGGAACTACAACTAAAACAGGTTTTAGAATAGCTTGTCCTCAGATACCTCCTAAATATCCTGACCTGATGGAAAGGCTTGATATCAAAAATCCTTTGTTACCTACCAATAAACCTAAAAGCAAGAGTTTTGATACTATCCGAAAGTTTTACTGTAACAAAGCTGGCGAACAATTAAGGCGCTGGGATGCTCCTTTTACTCAAACACATGCAGACAGAAATCTTGGCAACATTAACGGTATGCAAGCTGGAATTCCTTTAGAGATTAGAAGTATGTCACTTGGTCATACCCCTGCTCAAAATGATAGCGGATACAAAAAGAGAATAAGCACTCAAACAACAATCGACCTGCTGCTTAACTCAAATCAAAATGCGATCGACTTTGTTACTGCTTTAGCGTCGGTTAAAAACCTCCTTAAAGCCCAACCTGAAAATAGAGACTTTGCCATTGAGTTACTATCAGTAATTTATCAAAAAGATAGTAGAGCGCTAAGTGAGTTACTATAGATTCATAAAGCGTTCAACATAGACATAATTTCCTATTAATTTACGACTTTCTTGGCTGGAAGTCGTTTTTTATTGACAGTTTAAATTGATAGGTTATACTCGAAAAAACCTGGCAAGTTTTGCTTTTTCATATAGAAGAAATCAGCCCTCCTTTGCTTCGACCACAAGGGAGGGTTATTGTTTTTAAGCAGTTTTAAAATGTTAGTTAAACCCTCATCAGCAAGCTGGGTGATTTACAGGTTTTATCTGTCTAGAGAAACAGAAGCTATACTAAGCAAAATAGTAAGAGTTAGTAAGCATCAAACTATTCAAAATACTAGAACAGTACCTAACAAGAATGGGTCTAAAAGCAGGAGATTATGGAGTTATGGGTCACACAACAAATGATAGGGTACAAAGGCTAGAAAGAGCCTTAGATAATTGGGTAACCTGTATGATCAGACATACAGCAAAGATGGAAAAGCTGAGCGAACAGTTGTCAGAAATACAGTGTGAAGTAGCAGAACTTAGAAAGTTAGTTGAGACAAAATCTAAGTCTGAATAGGTCTTTCTAAGTTGTGTCACAACTTGTGACACAACTACCAGAGGTGTACCCTTTAGTCATCAGTTTCATCTTTAGCGAAATCAAGCTTAGCTATTTCAGTCTCAGCTTGAGATTCTGCTTTGACATCTTCCTTTTCAACTTTTTTAGCATCCAAGAACAGCTTAGTCTCATCTGCTAAGTTCTTCTTCTCCTTTCTTAGCTCGTCAATGTTTTCTTTTGTCTCTACTACCTCTGAGCTAACTTCAGAGATAGCGCTAGCTCCTTGTTCTAGCGTCTGTAAGGTATTGCTCAGTCCTTCCAGTCTTCGCATAGCTTGATTCTGTGGGTTAACCTTTTCCTGCATTAACTGATAAGCATCTTCGTAGACAGCTCCAGACTCTCTTAGGGCATTCCCTATCTTCCCTGTGTTCTCTGCTGTTAACTCTGCTACGTTACGAGCTGAATCAAACAGGCTTCTGGTTAGGTCAAGTACGTTAGCAGTACTCTGATAGATACGATTAGCTGCTGCTATTTTTTTAGTCAAAGCTGCATAGTTCTCCGTGCCTATCATAGACTTAATTAGATTAGTCATTTTACCCTTAACTACAGCGTTTACATCAATAGGGTTGCCTTCACTATCTTTGATGCCCATAGCGCTTAAGCTACCGCTAGCTGCTTCTCCTACAGTTTGAGCTAGATTACCGCTTAACATGACAGCATTATGAATAACTAAGGTAGTAGTGATACCATTGAGTATCTTGTCAGCATGAGTAGCTTTCCAAGCCACATCAGCAAACTTCTGTATCTTTTGTAAACCATAGTCTTTGTGTGTGACTACTTCCACCGTCTTTTTTGTAGCAGTGTCAACTACCTTGACGGCTTTTTGAAGTGCTGTGTTCTGAGCAATAGTTACCCCTTGTAACGTGGCGATCGCTGTCCCATTAGCTTTAGCTTGAGCGCCTACTGGCGGGACATATACAGGGGCTAAACAAGTTGGAGTAGGTATTGGTTTATCTTTAATTTGACGGAGTATGTCTAGACCGCCTGAGCATCAACAAGCTGCCAGTAAGGATTTCTTTTGCGTAACTTAGCTATATGCCTCATCAACTGAAACTTATTTAGATGTTTACCAAACATCGAATAGTACCGCTTATGCAGTGCAATACAGTGATTCCAGATGCTGCTGGCAGCATTAATTGTTCTCTTTAAATATTTATTCCTTTTGTGGTTATAGAGTTTAAATTTGTACGTCTTCATACACTCGACCCGTGCTACATTTTAATTATACTACACTTGGTTTAAAATGAATAAAGATATATATAGACGAGAAAAATCAAGCGTTTCAAAGATTAACTTGCATTTGGTTTTCGTGGTTAAATACCGAAAGAAGCTGTTCACAAAAGAAATACTAGATTCAATGAAAATAGTTATGCGTGGTGTTGCTAAGAAAATGAATTTCAAGATTTTGGAGATAGAGGGAGAGACAGACCACGTACACTTGTTAGTCGAAATACCTCCAAAACTCGCAGTGTCTCAGATGGTTAATGCTCTAAAAGGTGTGTCTAGTCGTATGCTGAGAAAAGATTACCCACAGCTTAGAAAATATAAATCATTGTGGAGTCCTAGCTATTTCGCAATCAGTTGTGGCGGTGCGCCTATTGAGGCTATTGAAAGCTATATTAGAGAGCAAAGTACCCCTGAAGGGGCAGGCTCTAACCCCAATTCCGAGAGGTAGTTTCTGGTATTTGGGCTGCTGCTGGTAGTGGTGCTGCTTTAATTAGGGAGATGGTAGCGTAATGACTGACCAAGAAATTAATCATCTAATTGCTACTCAAGTCAACGGCTGGATTCACGACGAGGGTATCTTTTACCACGATGCTAGTGGCTTTACTTGTTATCTAGCTGACTACTGTAATTCTATTCCTCACGCTATGGACTTAGCTAAGGCTAACGGGGTTGCCCTTAAGCCAACAGTCGACGGCTGGAGTGCTTACAAGTTAGCTGACGAAACAGTAGTAGGTACAGACTCGCTAGCTAGTAAAGCTATCTGTCTCTGCTTGACTGCTACACTTTCTGCCTCATAACCGCTTAAATCTTCTATCAGTT